>CAZJMO010000001.1:0-8288 GCA_964547085.1 uncultured Fibrobacteraceae bacterium
ACGCCGCGCGTTCCTGCACGATCTGGCCGCCATTCTCCCCGAGAGAGCCCCGTGGATCGTCCAGACCGTGAACTTCGACCGCCTGCTGCCGCTGCGACAGCCGCACGAGTTTCCCGACCTCGCCGCCGGCGACAACCTCGTCTTCCGCCGCCGCTACGAGCCCGCAGACAACGGCGCGATCCGTTTCCTGACCACCCTCACCCGCAACGACGAACCGGTCTTCGCCGGCGAAACGACGCTCTGGCCCACGACGAGCAACAACCTTACCGCCGAACACGCGGCGACCGGCTTCGCGCTGGCGGAGCAATGGGGAGGATTCGGCGGGCAGAAGTTCGACGCCGCCAAGTCGGGCGGCAACATCCAGGTCTATCGGCGCGGGACCGCAACCTGACCGACGGCCGTCACACCCCGCTGTCCATATCCCCTTCGCAGCGTGGACACGGCCGGTGCAGCGCCCACGGCATGACGTCGCTGCCGCCGCAGAGCGGGCACTTGGCGGCGATGTCCTGCCAGCAGTTGCCGGGCTGATCCGGGGGCGCCTCGCCGGGCACGAACGCCGCGACCGGAACGTCGACCACGGCCTTGCAGGCGCGACAGACCATGGTCTTGAGCGTGATTTCCCGGTTGCGGTCGGAGCCGCCCAACACGTCGGCGCGGTAGCCGCAAGCGGCGCAATGGTACAGCTTGGTCTGCATGGTCGGAACACCCCGTTGAGGTGGAAGGACGCACGGGACCTCCAGGCGACAGCCTCGAGCACGGATGCACCCCCATTCTAGCCGCCTTTTGATCCACTGTCACCCGCCGACACCCGTTTTACTTCCCCTCGACCGCTTCCAGCGCCTCGCGCAGCTTCGCCCGGAACGCCTCCGGCGCGGTGAACATCGGGAAGTGCCCGACCGCGGTCATGGGCGTGACCGTCACCTCCACGCCGTGCTCGCGCCACTGCTCGACATCCACCGGCCGCGCGTCGTCGTTGACCAGGTGCAGCGGGATATCCAGCGCCCGCGCGCCGCCGGCGAGGTCGTAGGCGAAGAGGTTCTCGAACGCCGACACGGCGATCTCCGGCGGCATGCCCGCCATGGATTTCGTCGCGCGCGCGATCGCCGCGGTGTCGGCGTCCGCAGGGAACATCGTGCGCACCTGGGCCGTGACCGCCGGACGGAAGTTCATGCGCATGGGCGCCATGTAGGCGTCCATTTCCGCCTGGGAGAAGTCGTAGACGACCTGGTGCAGGTTGTCGATGCCGACGATCCCCGCCACGCGCTCCGGATGCAGCCGTGCCGCCTCGATGCAGACGGAGCCGCCCATCGAGTGGCCGACCAGGATCGCGCGCGGCATGTCGGCGGCGTCCATGGCGGTCATCACGTCGTCGGCGAACGCGGTCATGGTGTAGTCGGTGCGTTCGCGCCCCGACCGACCGTGGCCGGCCAGGTCGAGCACGAGCACGGTGTGGTCGCGGGCCAGGTCGTCCACGGTCTCGCGATAGAAACCGCTGTGGCCGCCCCAGCAGTGCACGAGCACGACCGCGGGGCCGTGGCCGCCCACGGCGTAGCGGATCTCGACACCGTCGGAGCTGGGCGCGACGCCCTGGCGGATGGCGGGAACGGGGCCGGTCTCGTTGCCGTCGCAGGCGGCCAGGACGGCCAGCAGGCAGACGACCGCGAGCAGGACAGAGCGCTGGGCGAGCATGATCTCCTCCTCGGATGCGGGTTGCGGGTTGGACATAGCCTCGCGGCCGACCGTGGTCGGCCGCCGGTCGTCGACTCCTTGACACGCTACTCTACGACGTCGATGCCCGGATGATGCACCGCGAATTCCATGTCCACACGGTGACAGACGGCACAGCTTCCGGCCGCGCCGATCGGTCTCCGATTCTTCTGGTACTGCAACGGCTGGATGTTGTCGCGGTCGGCGCCGAACCAGCGGTTGCGGGCGGGATACGTGGCGTGCGTGGCGCCGTGACAGGCCTCGCACTGGAGCATGCCGGTGTCGTCGGCGCGCATGCGGAACAGTTCGTGCGCGCCGGCGGTCCACCGGTTGTAGGCCGACGCGGTCGCCGGATCGGGGCGCGTGTAGTCCTCGGTGTGGCAGGCGAGGCAGTCGGGCTCCTGGAGCCACGGCGTGCGGCCCACGACCTCGTCGAGCGACGCCACGGTGCGCGGTTCGAGGTTCGCCATCAGCCTTGCAGCGCCAAGCTTGCCGACCTCGTGCTCGGGTTTGAGCAGGCTGAGCGCGTGGTCTTCGAGCGTGCCGTGGCAATGCGTGCAGTCCAGGCTCGCGGCGTGGCCGCCGCGCAGGCAACTGGTCGGGCCGGCCGCGTCTGCGGGGTGGCACATGGCGCAGGCGTCGGCGCCGCGGCCGGTCAGGAAGTTGGCGTGCCAGCCGTGCATCGCGGCGGGGAAGTTGAGCAGGTCGGGCCGCCCCTCGGTGCCCAGGACCGGGTCCTGATGGCAGCTCTGGCAAAGATGCGGCCGTCCGCCGTCGGCGTCGGCGAGAAGATCGGTGCCGCTGTGCTTGTCGTGCGCGGCGAGGACCCGCCGACTGGTCTCGGCGGTGAAGCCGGCCACGCCGCCCACGCGCCAGCCGCCGCCGTGGCACTTGGTGCAGCCCATCTCGCTGCTGGTCGGGCCCACGGTCTTCGTCGCCGCCAGGATCTCCCCCGTGGCCGCATCCCGCGCTTCGATCGTGAAGAGCGGGTACGGATTGTAACGGCCGTCCTGGTACGGCACCACCGGCACCAGCGCGGCCGCGAACATGCCCTTGTCCTCATCCACCTTCATGGTGCCCGAAACGCCGTGACCGCCCAGCCCCACGCCCACGGGCAGGTCCTCGGCGAGCCCGAAATTGGACCGCGCGTGCGTCCAGAACTCGACGTCGTTCTCCGGGTGCTCGAACCCCTCTTCCACCTGGAAGGTGACCGTCACGCCGTCGGTCACCACCTCGGGCGCCTCGCCGCGCCGGATCACCTGCGCGTGCAGGTCGTTGGCCGGCGGCAGGATCACCCACCACGGGTCGCTGTCGCTGAGGCAGTGCATGCCCAGGTTGTTCCAGGCCAGGAGCACGTAGTCGTCGCCGTCGGGATCGAAGGCCGGGATCTCGACCTCGAGGTCCTGCGCAACCGCGGGCGTCGGCACATCCGGCGCGCGTCCGTGGACCGTGCGGGACAGATACGCCGCCAGCGCGCCCCGCTCGGCGGCGTTGCCGAAGAACGGCGGCATGTAGGGCGTCACGCGTCCCTGCCCCACGAACTGCGCGGCCAGGCCGACCTCCGTGAACGGCGCGCTCAACGGCACGATGTCGTTCAGCGGACCGCGGATCGAGTGGCACGCAGCGCACTGCAGGCGGAAGATCTCACGGCCGGCGTCCAGGAGATTGCCATCGGTCACGACGTCGTGTTCGGCCCAGCGCGCGGTCGCCAGAAAGCTGCGGCCCTTCAGGCCGCCGGCCTCCGCGGCGGTCACCGCATTGGAGTACATCACGCTGTGGATGACCCACGGCCGGCGCCCCGCCTCGCGGATGAACTCGAAGCTGCCCATGTGCAGGAAGCCGATCACGGCCACGGCGACCGCCACCGTCTGCTGCGCGCGACGCGGCAACTTCAGCACGGCCAGCACGCCGCCGACCAGGAGCGCGGGCGTGAGGTAGAGGAACCGCGCGAACCACGGCGCCACCTCGCGGGCGCGGTCGAGGATCATGGTCTCCTGCGCCTCGGGCAACGCGCGCACGTACCACAGGGCCGACAGCGCCATCACCACGAACGGCGCCAGCACCCAGCCGGCGCTCCACCGCACGACGCGGTCGCGCAGCACTCGGTCGCGTCGCCAGGCGCCGGTCAAAAGACCGAACATGCCGGCGATCATGAACGACAGCGCCGAGCGGAAGACCAGCGAGGGCCAGAAGCTCTCGTTGAAGAGACCGTGCCAGAAGTTGCCGGTCTCGAGCCAGCGGCCGGGTGTCAGCATGAAGCCGATGATGCCGTTGATCAGGACAAGCGACAGCCACGCGAAGACGAAGTAGAACCAGCCGATGACCACGTGGTCGCGGGCCTTCATGGTGTCGAACTTGTAGTGGTAGATCAGGAGCGCCACGATCTCGCCGACGAAGCAGACCCACTCGGCGGCCCAGCCGAAGACGAAGGTGTGGATGAGCGAACTGGTGGCGCCCGGGTTGAGCAGCGCGATCGTCCACCAGATGCCCACGCCGGACAGGCCGCCGAAGACCATGGTGAGCAGCAGGAAGAACTTGGTGTGTCCGCGGACGTAGCCGAGCAGCGCCGCGTCATCCTCACGCCGCGCCTTCATCTCCGTGAGCACGAGCCACAATCCGCCGCCGACGGCGAAGTGGCTGACGAAGACGTGGGTGACCGCGACCAGGGCGATCCAGAAGCCGCCGCCGAGCGCGCCGAGATCCCAGACGGGGTAATTCATCTCAGCCCTCCTTCCCGGCCCGGGCGGCCAGCTTGAGCATGTAGGCCACACAGCCGAGCCCGACCGCGAAGACCGCCAGGAAGAAGATCAGCGGCGACATCTGCGTCTCGACGGCGAGGTCGCGCGGATGGTAGACGCCGTCGAGATAGCCCGTGCGCACCACCTCCCGCATCAGCGCCATCAGCAGCACCGTGATCACCAGCAGCACGGTCGCCGGCCGCACCTTCTTCTGGAAGGCCATGACCACGGCGTAGATCCCCGTGCCCAGGCCCAGGATCAGGAGCGCCGACCCGAACGGGCTGCCGCCCATGAAGAGCTTCATCACCGGGTCGGGCAGCGCCATCAGCCACCACAGGCCCACCGCCATGCTGGCCAGACTGCCGTGCGTGAAGAACCGCAGCGCCCAGTCGCGCGCGGCCGCGGCCTCCGTGTTGCCGCGGCGCGCATCGCGGTCCTGGACCAGCGCCACGAATAGCCCGCCGACCGCGATCGCGCCCAGGATCATGTGCAGCCAGCGCGGCCAGAGCGTGGGTTCGCCCAGATCGAGCGTGCCGCCGCCGGGACGGTCGAACCAGGTGCGCCAGCGATCGGGCGACAGCGCCAGCGTGCTGTTGCTCACGAACAGGAACGCCACGAACATCAGGATCAGGATCACCAGCACGCTCAGCGCGGGGCGCAGCGCGCGGTCGTAGCCGAAGGACACGCCGTACGCCGCGTAGTAGCCCACGATCAGGAGCGGGACGATCGCGAACCACCAGTTCGCCATGACGATGCTGCTGGTGTAGAAGAAGTGGCCGTAGAGCACCTGCATGAAGAGCAGCGGCGCCACGCCGGCGTTGACGGTCAGCGCGACCAGCGTGGGCACGCGGCCGGCGGTGTCGTGCGCGGCCACGGACGGCGGCCCGGACCGCCGCAGACCGCCCAGCAACGTGATCGTCGCACCGCCGACCAGGGCGTTCATGAACAGGACGTGCACGACGAACGTGACCGTCAGCAGGACCTGGAACCAGCCCCAGCCGACCTGCAGGACGTCGGGTTGCGGGATCAGATCGTTCGGCGCCATGAGCGGACCTCCGGGACAGCGGCCATACGGATCGGGTCCTGATTAACGCCATGGAAACCGAAACCGCGAGCCGGGTCAACGACCATCATCGGTCGGCGAGGTGCCCCTGCTCTTGTCTGCGGGGATCGTTGGGTCTATGGTCTGCGGGGGGCCGGAACCGCCGTTCGGGAGGAAACAATGATTCGAGACCTCGTCGTCCGCTGCCGCAGCTATCGCCGTTTCCGCGAGGAGCGGGCCGTCACCGGGGAGACCCTGCGCGACCTCGTCGACCTCGCACGCCTGACCGCGTCGGCCGCCAACAAACAACCGCTGCGCTACGTCGTGAGCTGCACGACCACGCGCAACGACCGCATCTTCCCGCACCTGGCCTGGGCCGGATACCTGCACGACTGGGACGGCCCCGGCCCCGGGGAACGCCCAACCGCCTACGTGGTCCTTCTCGGCGACACCGAGACGGCGCAACCCGTGCAGTGGGACGACGGGATCGCCGCGCAGACCATGCTCCTGGGCGCGGTCGAGCGCGGCCTCGGCGGCTGCATCATCGCGTCCATCGACAAGCCCGGCCTGCGCGAGACACTGGCCATTCCCGAGCGCTACGAGATCCTGCTGGTCATCGCCCTGGGCGAGCCGGCCGAGACCGTGGTGCTGGAGGACGTCCGCCCCGACGGGAACATCCGCTACTGGCGCGACAAGGACCGCGTCCACCACGTGCCCAAGCGCCGCCTGGACGACGTGATCCTCGAGTTCGGCTGACCCTCATGCATGTCGCCGCACCCTCGCCCGCGTTGACGATCGCCGTGGCCCTGGCCGCGGGAATCGTGTGCCAGGTGGCCGGCCGTCACCTGCGGTTGCCCGCGATCGTGCTGCTGCTGGGCGTCGGTGTCGGGCTGGGACCGGACGGGCTGGGCGTGATCCGGCCCCGGATCCTGGGCGACGACCTCCACGTGCTGGTCGGTTTCGCAACCGCGGTCATCCTCTTCGAGGGCGGCCTGAACCTGGACCGCAAGCGCCTGCGCCGCGAGGCGTCGGTGATCCGCCGCCTGCTCACCTGGGGCGCGGCGGTCACGGGCGTCGGCGCCGCGCTGACCGCGCACTGGCTGCTCGGCTGGTCGTGGACGCTCGCCGCGCCGTTCGGCGCGCTGGTGATCGTGACGGGCCCGACCGTGGTCACGCCGCTGTTGCGGCGGATCAAGGTGCGCCGAGACGTCGAGACCATCCTCGAGGCCGAGGGCGTGCTCGTCGACGGCATCGGCGCGATCGCGGCGGTGGTCATGATCGAGTTCGTGACATTGCCGCATGTGGGGCTGCTCGGCGGGGTCGGCACGTTGCTGCTGCGGCTGGGCGTGGGCGCCGCCGCGGGCGTGGCGGGCGGACTGACGCTCGCGGCCTGCCTCAAGGTCACGCGCCTGGTGCCGCAGGACCTCGACAATCCGTTCACCCTGGCGCTGGTGCTGGCGCTGTTCCAGGGCTGCAACGCACTGATGCCCGAGACCGGACTGGTGGCCGTGATCGTCGCCGGGATGATGGTCGGCAATTCGGGCATTCCCGAGCTGCGCGACCTGCGGGAATTCAAGGAACAGCTCACGGTCATGCTGATCGGGATGCTGTTCGTGCTGCTGGCGGCGGACGTGCGGCTGGCGGAGATCGCGGCGCTGGGAACCGCGGGCATCGCGACCGTGCTGGTGCTCATGCTCGTTGTGCGGCCGGCCGCCGTCGCAGTCAGCACCGTGGGCAGTCCGCTGGGCTGGCGACAGCGATCGTTCCTGGCCTGGGTCGCGCCGCGCGGGATCATCGCCGCCGCGGTCGGTTCGTTGTTCGCCGAACGGCTCACGAACGCCGGCATGCCCGGCGGCCTGGACCTGCGCGCGCTGGTCTTCCTGGTCATCGCCGCAACCGTGGTCGTGCAGGGGCTGACGGCGCGACCGCTGGCGCTGCTGCTGGGCCTGGCGCGCCCGTCCGACAGGGGCTACGCGATCCTCGGCGCGCACGCGCTCGGACGCCTGGTGGCGGGACGCCTGCGGCAGGCCGGGCAGCCGGTCGTGCTCCTGGACGGCAACGCCGAACATTGCCGGCAGGCCGAGGCCGAGGGCTTCACCGTGATCTACGGCAACGCGCTGGAGGAGCGCGCGCAGCGCATGGCTCAGATGGAGTCGCGGCACGCGGCGGTCGGACTACTGGCCAACGGGGCGATCAACCTGCGGTTCGTGGGCCGCGCGCGCCGCGAGAGCCACGTTCCCGCCGCGGTGATCGCCCAACCGACCGGGCTGCCCGACATCGAACGCGACGACCTGGTGCGGAAGGACGTGCGGCTGCTCTTCGGCAGCCTCCGCGACGTGGATCTCTGGGATCTGCGGCTGCGTCGGAGCCTGGCCGTGCTCGAGACCTGGAACGCGCCGGCCGGATCCGAAACGCTCGCCGCCGACCTGCCGCGCGAATCCCGCAACATGCTCCTGCCGCTCCTGCGACACCGCGGTCCACGGGTCGATCTCGTGAACGAGACGACCGCGTTCGCCGCCGACGACGCGGTCGAGTGGCTTGTGTTCTCCGAACGTGCGGAAGACGCGCGGACATGGCTGCACGCGGCGGGGTGGACGGCGCCCGACGCCTGATCGGCATCGGATCCCACGAGAAAGCGGGGCCCGCAACGCGGACCCCGCTTCGTTCATCCCGTCCCGGACGCGATCAACCGATCAGCGCCCTGGCTTCCGCCAGCACTCCGTCCAGATCCACCTCGGCGCCCACGGCGACCGCGAGGTCGCGCAGCAGGTGCCAGTTGGCCGGACGCTCACGCTTGGGCG
>CAZJMO010000001.1:8298-34550 GCA_964547085.1 uncultured Fibrobacteraceae bacterium
CAGACGCGGCCGTCCGTGCTCAGCACCGTGCCCTGGTCGTCCAGGTAGTGGGTGCGGGCCAGGACCAGGTCGGCCTCGACCTTTTCGGCGGCGGTCACGGTCTGCGCGGCGAAGAATCCCTTGGGTCGGGTCAGACCCTCGGGAACCTCACCCAGCAGCAGCGTGGCGGCGCCGTTGGCCATGGTCGCCATGTCGACGGCCTGCAGACCCAGCGCATCGAGGCCGGCGGCGTTGGCGCCCGCACGCAGCGGGAGCACCTTGCAGCCGGTCTCCTTGACGAGGTCGCTCAGATCACCGGCGCCGGGGCCGGCGACCAGGACGGCGCCGTCCTGCGAGAGGATCTCCACCATCGCCGCACGGTCGCTACGCGCGATCTCGCGGTCGGTGCCGGCGCGATGCTCGACACAGTCCACGAAGCCCACGCGGGCGCCCGCGTTCACCGCGCGACGCACCATGACGCCGGCCACGGGGAAGTCCACGCCCAGATCCGCACCGACGGCGAGGATGGCGGACTGCATCTGCAGCTCGGCCAGGATCACCGAATCCGACGCGGCGGCCACGGTCGCATTCTGCGCGGCGTGGGCCGTCGGATCGGCAGCCAGCCAGCGCACGTCGCCGCCCAGCTTGGCGGCCACCACACGAGCCAGCACCGCTTCTTCGTTGGTGCACCCGGCGCCCAGGACGATGCGGCCGCCGACCAGCTTGTCGGCCAACGTCTTCACCGCGGCGTCCTGATCCACGATCGGCGCCGTGGCGTTGGCGTCGATCCACTCGAACCGACCCTTGCGGCACATGTGGATCTCGTTCCATCCGTCCTCGAGCGGCGTCACGCGGATGACCTTGTCGCCCATCACGTGCACGCCGATGTCGCAACCCAGCGAGCAGGCGGTGCAGATGTTGTCGGCCGGAACCGTGGGATACGGACCGGGCTTGTCCAGCGGCACCTTCTCGGTCAGCGCGCCGACCGGGCAGACCGCCACGCAGTCGCCGCAGGCCTCACAGACCGTGCCCGCCAGCGGCATGTGGAGCGTCGGTCCGACCGCGGCATCGAAACCGCGCGCCGAGAACCCGAACACGGCCAGGCCGCGGCTGTACTCGCAAACGTCGACGCACTTGCCGCACTTGACGCACTTGTTGGGATCGCGACGGATGTACTCGTGGCTGTCGTCCACGGCGTAATCGTGGACGGCACCGTCGTACCGACGCGGATCGACGTGGTAGTCGTCCATGTACCGCTTCAGCTTGCACTCGTAGACATCCTGGCAACCACAGCTCAGGCAGCGCGAGGCTTCCTCGATCGCCTGGGCCTCGGTGAACCCGCGGTCCACCTCGACGTTGCTCGTGATGCGCGCGGCGGGCTCGATGAACACAGGCTCCTGGCGCGCGTGCTCTTCGCAGTTCTCGAAGAGCTCGTCCGGCACGTCGCGGCGCGTGGAGCAGATGTCGAACTCTTCCTTCGGCTCGATGCCGCGCAGGAAGAGGTCGATGCCCTCGGCCGCCTTGCGGCCCATGTAGACCGCGGTCACCACGAGCTTGGGACCGCTGACCAGGTCGCCGGCCGCGAAGACCTTGTCGCGGCTGGTGCGGTAGGTCGGCTCGTGGACGGTCACCGTGTTCCACTTGGTCTGGTCGACATCGTCCGACGTGATCACGCCGGGCTCGATGTCCTGACCGATGGCCTTGATCACGGCGTCGGCCTCGAGCAGGAAGTCGCTGCCCTCGATGGGCACCGGGCGACGACGACCGGAGGCGTCGGGTTCGCCCAGCTCCATGCGCTGGCACTCCATGCCCAGCAGCTTGTCGCCGTCGAAACGCAGACCCGTGGGCGCCACCAGGAACTCGTACTTCACGCCCTCTTCCTCGGCGTCGACGATCTCGAGCTCCTCGGCCGGCATCTCGGTCCGGGACCGCCGGTAGACCAGCGTCACGTCGCTGCCGGCGCGCACCGCGGTGCGGGCGGCGTCGATGGCGGTGTTGCCGCCGCCGACGACCACGACCTTCCGGCCCAGGTCGACCTTCGTCCCCAGCGCGACCTCGCGCAGGTAGTCGATACCGCCGAAGACGCGCGCGTGGTCCTCGCCCTCGACACGCAGGCCCTTGGCCTTCCAGGCGCCGATCGCCAGCACGACCGCGTCGTACTCCTTCTCGAGCTGCGCGATGGTGAAGTCGCGGCCCAACGCCTTGTCGCAGCGGATCTGGATCTCGCCCATGGACAGGATCTGGTCGATCTCCCAGTCCAGGACCTTCTTGGGCAGACGGTACTCGGGGATGCCGTAGCGGAGCATGCCGCCCAGTTCGGGCATCTGGTCGTAGATGACCGAGCCGTGGCCCAGGGTGCGCAGGTAGTACGCCGCGGTCAGCCCGGCCGGGCCGCCGCCGACGATCGCCACGCGCTTGCCGCTGTAGGGCTCGAGCTGGGGCAGGACCACGCCGTGGTCCATCTCCCAGTCGGCGACCCAGCGCTTCAGGTTACGGATCGAGATGGGCGCCTCCACGCGGGCGCGGCGGCAGTCCTCCTCGCAGGGATGCGGGCAGACGCGGCCCAGCGAACCGGGCAGCGGGATCTTCTTGCGCAGGATCTCGAGGCTGGCCTCGTAGTCCTCGTTGGCGATCGCGCCCACGTAGCCCTGGACGTCGGCATGCGCGGGGCACGCCTTGTGGCACGGCGCCTTGCAGTCGGCGTTGTGATCGGACAGCAGCAGTTCGAGGCCGGTCTTCCGGGCGTGGCGGACGCGTTCGCCGTCCACGTCGATGACCATGCCGTCGCGCACGGCGGTGCCGCAAGCGGGCACCATGCGCCCCATACCCTCGATCTGGGCCAGGCAGATGAAGCAGGAAGTGAACGGGCGATCGCGCTCCTTGTCGCGGCACAGCGTCGGGATCTCGCACCCGGCCTGTTTCGCTGCGTCCAGGATCGTGGTCCCCGCCGGCACTTCTAGCGGCTGGCCGTTGATGGTGATCTTCACGGTCATGATGTCACCTCGTGTATACGGCCCCGGTGGGGCACACTTCGCGGCATGAGCCGCACTTGATGCAATCGTCGAGCACGATGGCGTGAGGCTCGCCCTTCTGACCGGTAATGCAGTCACTGGGGCAGGCGCGCATGCAAGAGCCGCAGCCGTTGCACTTCTCGGCGTCGATGTGGAACGAGATCAGCGGCTTGCAGACACCTGCCGGACACCGCTTCTCCTTGATGTGCGCCTCGTATTCGTCGCGGAAATACTTGATCGTGGTGAGCACCGGGTTCGGCGCGGTCTGGCCGAGTCCGCAGAGGCTGGCGCCCTTGATCTGCGAGGCCAGTTCCTCCAGCGCCTCGATGTCGCCCTCGCGGCCCTCGCCCTCGCAGATGCGGTCGAGGATCTCGAGCATGCGCAGGGTGCCCAGCCGGCAGAAGGTGCACTTGCCGCAGCTCTCCTTCTGGGTGAAGCCCAGGAAGAACCGCGCGACCTCGACCATGCAGGTGTTCTCGTCCATGACGACCATGCCGCCCGAGCCCATGATGGCGCCCGTGGCGCTGATCGACTCGTAGTCGACCGGGGTGTCGAGCAACTCGGCCGGCACGCAACCGCCCGACGGGCCGCCCATCTGCACGGCCTTGAACTTCCTCTTCTTGGGAATGCCGCCGCCGATGTCGAAGATGACCTCGCGCAGCGTCATGCCCATGGGCACCTCCACCAGGCCGCCGCGCTCGATCTTGCCCGCGAGGGAGAAGACCTTGGTGCCGGCCGCCTTCTCGGTCCCGTGGGCCTTGTAGGCGTCGGCGCCGTTGCGCACGATCCAAGGCACGTTGGCGTAGGTCTCGACGTTGTTGTTGTTCGTCGGCTTGCCCCAGAGGCCGGCCTCGGCCGGGAACGGGGGACGAATCCGCGGCATGCCGCGCTCGCCTTCGATGCTGGCGAACAGCGCGGTCTCCTCACCGCAGACGAACGCGCCGGCGCCTTCCTTGATCTGGAGGTCGAAGGAGAAGCCGGAGCCCAGGATGTTCTCACCCAGGAAACCGTGTTCGCGGGCCTGGTCGATCGCGATGCGCAGACGATGGATCGCCAGCGGATACTCGGCGCGCGCGTAGACGTAGCCGTGGTTGGCGCCGATCACGTACGCGGCCAAGAGCATGCCCTCGAGCACGCCGTGCGGGTCGCCCTCGAGCAGGTTGCGGTCCATGAACGCGCCCGGGTCGCCCTCGTCGGCGTTGCAGATGAGGTACTTGGTGTCGTTGACGCTCTTCTTGGCGAAGCTCCACTTCAGCCCGGTCGGGAATCCGGCGCCGCCGCGGCCGCGCAGACCCGAATCCATGACCGTCTTGAGGACATCGTCCGGGGTCATGGTCTTCAGCGCCTTGGTCAGCGCGTCGTAGCCCTCGTGCGCGATGTAGTCTTCGATATCCTCGGGGTCGATGATGCCCGAGTTCTTCAATGCCAGGCGCTGCTGCTGCTTGAAGACGTAGTTCTTGGGCTCGCGCGCGTTGGCGCTCAGCTCGTGGAAGAGATAGCCCTCCACCGGCGTGCCGCCCACCACGTGTTCGTCGAAGATGCGCGTCGCCTTGCGCTCGTCGACCTTGCGGTAGACCCAGCGGCCGGCGTCATCGTGGATCTCGACAATGGGTTCGTCGAAGCAGATGCCCATGCAGCCGGTCTGTTTGACCTCGGCGTCGGCGCCGGACTCGGCCAGCTTGGTCTCGAGCAGGGTCCGCACGTCGCGGGCGCCTGCGGCGATCCCGCAGGAGGCGTAGCCGACCAGTATCGTGGTCTTGCTCATTTCTAGGCCTCCTTTCCACGGAAGCTGTCGAGGATCTCGCGCGTCTTTTCGACGGTGAGATTCCCGTAGGTGGTGCCGTCGATCATCATCACCGGCGCGAGCGAACAACAACCGAGACAGGCCACTTCTTCCATGGTGAAGAGGCGGTCGTCGGTGGTGTCTTCGCCGTCGAGTCCGAGATGGTCACGAACAGCGGTGAGAATGGTCACCGAGCCCTTGACGTGGCACGCAGTTCCATCGCAGACCTTGATCAGATGCTGGCCGACCGGCGTCATCCGGAATTGGGCGTAGAACGTGGCCACGCCGTAGACCTTGCTGGCCGGAATTCCGAGTTCCTGTTCGATGAGGTCGAACGATTCGGTAGGCAGGTAACCGAGGTTGGTCTGAATGGCTTGCAGGACGGGAATGGTGATCCCAACCTGACCCTTGAACGGGCGGATCAGGTCGAGAAGCTGGCTGGCAGTCGCTTCCATACATGCACCCCATGTGGTTGGATCGAGAACGAGTCCGAAACGACCCGAATTCGACAGGTATTGTGGTCCTAAGATAATCAACGGGCCGTTTAAGCCAAGAAAATGCGGAAACGATCATGACAACGAATTCAACGGCCTCTCCCAGACGCCCGATTTATTCCTTACCGTTGGGGTACAATAACTTGCGGCGATCGCAGGAGCATTCGCGAAAGAACTTCTCCTGTATCTTCTTCTGCTACTCGCATTCAATCGTATCTTAGTCGTGTCGTTCACAATCGAATGCCGGCGCACTCCGAGGCATCGGACCCGACGGCGACAGTCGTGGTTTGACGCGCCCCCCGCGAGGGCGCTAAGATGCACCGCTGACCACGCAATGAACATTCGGCCCCAGGAGTCGAGAATGGCCTCGGAATCCCGGACGAAGCGATCGGCGCCGGTTCTCAAACGGATGACCACACTCTGGGTCGTGCCGACGGTCGTCCTGATTCTGGGTACCCTCACGATCCTCCTGCTGTGGCAAACCCTGGAACGGGCGACCGAAAAGCAACTGGAACTCGAGACTGCGATCACCGCCTCGCAGATCCGCTGGCGGATCGAGGCCTGGATCGATGACCGGATTGCCCTGATCCAGTACATGGCGGACAACCACTACAACCACGCGGACGTCCTGGCCGACGAATTTCCCGAAGACGCCGGGAATCTCCTCGCCCGCTATCCCGGCTTCCAGGCGCTCAACCACATCGACGAACGCTGGATCATCACGGCGGTCGTCCCCGCGGTGCCCAACGCCCCCGCGCTGGGGGCCGACTTGCACCTCCATTCGTCGCCCGGAGTCATGGAAGCGCTCGAGCGCGCCGAACGGACCGGACGGATCACCCGGACCCCCGTGATCGACCTCCTCCAGGGCGGCCGAGGCATCGCCACCTACCAGCCGCTCGTCGACCGGGACGGGCGCTCGTTGGGGTTCCTCAACGCGGTGTTCCGTCTGGACACCCTGGTGGACATGTGCCTAGCCGAACCCGAACTGCGTGAGCGCTTCCACATGGTCATCCTGGCCGAGGACGGCGCGGTGGCGTACGCCAATTCGCCTCGGGATCTGACGGAGCCTTGGCCGATGTCTGCCAGCCTGCCGGTGCGCTTCGTCGATCGACCATGGCTGCTGCGTCTGGCGCCGGCCCCCGCAACCGCGGCGGACTTCAGCACCAGCGCGGGTCGACTCCTGGCCCTCTGCGGCCTGGTGCTGGTCGCGAGCATCGCGTGGCTTCTGCAGGCCCTGCTGCGTCGCCAGAAAGCGTTGCGCGAGAGCCGGGCCAAATACCAGCTCCTGGTGGAGAACCAGCGCGACATGGTGGTCAAGGTCGACCTCGAAGGCCGGTTCGTCTACGTCAGCCCCAGCTACTGCGAGATGTTCGGCAAGACCGAGGACGAGTTGCTCGGCAGCGGCTTCATGCCGCTGGTGCACGAGGACGATCGCGCATCGACGGCCGCGGCCATGGAATTCCTCTTCAGCCCGCCGCACGCCGCGCACATCGAGCAGCGCGCCATGACCCGGCATGGATGGCGCTGGCTGTCCTGGTCCGACGGCGCCGTGTTCGACGACGCCGGCAACGTGGTCGAGATCATCGGCGTCGGCCGCGACATCACGCCGCGCAAGGAGCTGGAAGAGAAACTGCTGCAATCCCAGAAGATGCAGGCCATCGGCCAGCTCGCCGGCGGCATCGCCCACGACTTCAACAACCTGTTGCAGGTCATGCAGGGCCACCTCGAACTGCTTCGCGAAGACATCGCGGATCACAAACACGCCGACGAGGACATCGATGCGATCCAGCGCAGCACCGTCCGGGCGGGAGAGCTGACGCGCCAGCTTCTGGCGTTCAGCCGCCAACAGGTCCTGTCGAAGACGATCCTCGACGTCAACGACGTGGTGCAGGAAGTCCTGCCGTTACTGCGGCGCCTGCTCGGCGAAGCGGTCGAGTTGGCATTCCTGCCGGCGGCGGGGAAGTTGCGGGTCAAGGCCGACCGGGGCCAGTTCGAGCAGGTGTTGATGAACCTCTGCGTCAACGCCCGCGACGCCATGAACGGCGCCGGCACGATCTCGGTCTCGACGACGTCCTGCAACCTGACCTCCGAAGCGTGTCGCGAGCTGGACGGGCTCTCACCCGGCGTTTACGTGGGCCTGGTGGTGGCCGATACCGGGTGCGGGATCCCAACGGCGCTGCAGGAGCACATCTTCGAACCGTTCTTCACCACCAAGGACGTCGGCGCCGGGACCGGTTTGGGCCTGGCCACGGTCTACGGGATCGTGCAGCAACACGGCGGACGCATCCGGCTCGACAGCGAGGTCGGCCACGGCGCCCGCTTCACGATCCTGCTTCCCGCCACCAGCGCCGATCCCATCGTCGCACCCTCGAGCGAAAGGCCGCCGAACCGCGGTGGCCGGGAAACCATCCTCGTGGTCGAAGACGAGCCGTCGGTGCGGCGGTTGGCCGAACGTGTGCTCGGGAACGCCGGATATCACGTTCTGACCGCCGGCGACGGCGTCGAGGCGATCGCCTGCCACGGCGAGAACCCGACATGCATCGACTTGACCATTCTGGATGTCGTGATGCCGCGGATGGGCGGGCGCGAGGCGGCGCGGGAAATCCTGCGCCTCACCCCCGGAACCAAGCTCCTGTTCGTCTCGGGCTACGCGCCGGGCGATTCGGACAGCGACACGGATCAAAGCGTGGAGTTCCTGATGAAACCCTACAACGCCGCCAGTCTGCTCGGCCGTGTCCGATCCCTCCTCGACGACGGGGCCCAAGCATCGTTGACCGATTAACGGGTCCCTGATTTTGACCCGCCAAGAGTAGCGGATAAACCGCGTCTTTATTACCGTGCCCATTGTCTAGCCGTGACACTCCCGCACCACAGTTCAACTCGGCATGATATTCGGTGTCATTTTCGAATAAATGTACCTAACTCCCATCTTCTCACTTGCTATTGTGTTAACTGCTGGTTTACGATCCTGTCCGGGCCGACCGCCGAGATCACCCGGACCCGTTGAAATTGGCGACTCTGCCCCGGGCGCCGCGTGCACCTACTCCTGGGAGGCAACCCATGAAGTCAACGACCCTCTTGAAGATGCTGGGCTTCTTGCTACTCGTCCTGCCTCTGATGCTCGCGGGCTGCGAGGGAGACGAGGGACCCGCCGGACCTGCCGGACCTGCCGGGCCGCCCGGCGACGACGCCATGCTCTTCGACTACACCTACGTGGGCGAGAAAGGCACGCCCTGTAGCCATTGCCACGCCCAGACGGTGGACGACGTGATGCTCACCGGGCACTCCAACGCCTACACCGACCTCGACGCCGAATCGGCGGCCAACCCCTACTGCCTGCAATGCCACACCACGGGCTGGGACCGCGCCGTGACCTTCGACGGCACCTGGGCCATGGACAATCCCGACACCAACGGCTACGACGATTACTTCGATATGGTCGGCGACGAGGCGGAAGAGCGCCGGATGGCCCTCGCGGGCGTCCAGTGCGAGAGCTGCCACGGCGCCATGGGGCCGGACTTCAACGACCACCGTCCGCTGGTGTCGTTCGCCACGGTCGTGGGTCCCAACTTCCCTGACGACATCGTCTCGCCGTGCGCCGACTGCCACAGCAGCCAGTTCAGCGAGGAGGAGTACGTCATCTCCGGTCACGCGGCCGCGGCCGGCGGCGACCTCACCGCGTTCAACGCCGAGCACTACGCACACCTGGCGTCGTGCAACGGCTGCCACACCTCCGAGGGCTTCGTCCGCGACAACGACCCCGCGCTCTCGACCTACGAGTTCGGTGAGACCGTCAACTTCATCGGCTGCGTCACTTGCCACGACCCGCACATGGGCGAGGACGGTGACGGCAACGAGGCGCAACTGCGCAACGTCGGCGCCGTCGAGGTTGTCTACACCTTCCCGTACGCCGCCGGCGACGCCGAGGTCCCGCGCATGGAGGACAAGGGCACCGCGCAGGTCTGCGCCCAGTGCCACCACGGCCGGCGCGACACCGACAACGTCATGAGCCAGATCGACATCGGCACCACGCACTTCGGCCCGCACAGCAGCGCCCAGATGGACATGTACATCGGCGGCGGGTCCTACGAGATCCCCATGATGGACTACGACAACACGCACGCGCACGGGACCATCTCCAACGCCTGCGTCGCCTGCCATATGGAGCGCGAGGTCGAGCAGCACGGCGAGTTGCAGGACCATGCGTTCCACAGCTTCGCACCCAACCCCGAGAACTGTCTGCCCTGCCACACCATCGACGATTTCGACTACAACGGCGGGCAGACCGCGGTCGAAGGCCTGATGAACGACCTCGCGACGCGATTCGGTTACACGGATTACCACGACATGGAAGAGAACTGGGACAGCACCGTGGCCACAATCGAGGACTGGGAACGCGAGGCGGCCTACGCCCTGTACTTCCTCATCGGCGACGGCAGCAAAGGCGTCCACAACCCGACCTACGCCACCGCGCTCATGACCAACGCCATCACCCACTACGACGCCAACGCCACGCCCTAGCGGCACCGTCGGCGTCCTGCAACAAGCCCCCGCGTCCTCGGGACGCGGGGGCTTTCCTTTGGCTTCGGATTCGACCGCGAGAACTCAGTGCGACCCTTCTTGCCGCAACCTGTCCAGAACCTGCTGCACGTCGGCGTCCCCCTCGTCGCGCGCCATGGCCCGCACGACCGCCTGCGCGAGCGAGAGGTCGTCGTTCTTGTCGCTGGCCTGGCGCAGGTTCGCCGCGATCAGGCCCTCCACCTTGCGGATCAGCGCCCTGGAGAAGCGCTCGAGCTGCTCGTGGTCGTCGGGCTGGAAGCGGCGCCGATTGCGCTCGACCTCGTGGCTGCGCAGTTCCTCGAGCACCGCATGCAGCTGCTGGATCGACGGCGCCACCCGGTTTTCGCGATACCACGACGCGAACTCGCCGACGTGCTTCTCGATGATCTGCTCGGCGCGTTTCGCTTCCTTCACGCGCATCTCCAGGTTGACCGCAACCAGTTCCTCGAAATCATCGACCGTGTAGAGATAGACATCGCCGACGCAGCCCAGCGCGGGATCGATGTCGCGCGGCACGGCCAGGTCCAGCAACAGCAGCGGTCGGCGGCGCTTGCGGACCGCGTCGATGACCGCCGCGCCGCCGATCATCGGCTCGTCGGCGCCGGTGGCGCTGACGACGAGGTCGGCCCAGTCCACGTCTTCGGCGGTCGGCGGGAAGTCCACCACGCGGCCGCCGATGAGGTCGGCCACGACGCGGGCGTTGCTCTCGGTGCGGTTGGCCACGCGCCAGTCGTCGACGCCCACGCCCTTGAGGTGGTTGGCCGCCAGCCGCGCCGTCTCGCCGGCGCCCACCAGCAGCACCCGGCGCTCGGCCAGCGAGCCGAAGATGCGCTGCGCCATCTGGACCGACGCGCTCGCGACCGAGACCGCGCCCTGGCTGATCCCGGTGCGGTTGCGCACGTCCTTGCCCGCCTCGATCGCGCGCAACAGCGCCTTGTTCAGGATCCCGTTGGTCGAGCCCGCGGCCAGCGCCCGCGCGTAGGCGTCCTTGAGCTGGCCCAGGATCTGGACCTCGCCGAGCATCTGGCTGTCCAGTCCCGCGGCCACGCGCAGCAAGTGTCGCATCGCCTCGTCGTCGCGCAGCACGTAGGCCGGGCGCGCCGCGTCGTCGTCCACGCCGGTCAGGCGGCAGAACAGCCGGCGCAGGTCGTCCGGTTCGTGGTGGTGTCGCGGCGAGAGGTAGACCTCGGTTCGGTTGCAGGTGCTGAGAATCGCCACGCCCTCGAGGTTGGCGCCGCCCACCAGACCTCGCAGCGCGCCGTCGATCTGTTCGGGCGACAGCGCGGCTCGTTCGCGGACCTCGATGGACGCGACGCGATGGCTGAGGCCGATCAGCTCCAACCTCACACGAACCTCCCGTGGAAGATCTCCACCACGGAGATGCAGAGAAGAACCAGCACGACCGCGGACATCGCCATGCAGCTCACCGCCAGCTTGCTCGCCGACAGCCAGCGGAAACGGTCGGCGGCGACCAGTACGGTCAGCACGAAACCCAGCAGGATCATGGGATGCAGGTGGCTGACCACCGTCTCGCCCTCGGACCGCAGAACGGACCAGATCAGCGCCGAGACCAGGCTCACGGTCACCAGCGCCCAACCCGTGGCCAGCGTGAGCCGTCGCAGACGGTCGAGATCGCCCAGGCTGGGCAACCGCTGGAACCAGGCGTCGAAGCGGCGGCGACGGATGTGCCAGTCGAGGATCGCGTGACCGGCCCCGAACACGCCGCAACCGAGCAGCAGCGCGACGCCCGCCAGCGACAGGACCACGTGCGAGGCCGCCCCGGGGCCGAGCAGCGACGCGGTGACCGCCCGGGGCCGCAGCCCCACCGCCATGCCGAAGACCATCAGCCCGACCACGCCCAGCAGCGGCAACACCGCGAACAGGCGCTGGTCGACGCGGTGCTGCACGTAGCACTGGCCGAACCAGACCAGGCCCGCCAGGAAGAACGCGAGTTGACCGGGGCTGAGCATCGGCAACTGTCGTTGCATGATCGTCACGGCCACCAGCCAGACGACCAGCAGCACCGCGCCGATAAGCCCGATGCGGATCGCGGCGTTCTCCAGGCCGAGGTCGGCCCGTCGCAGCAGGATGCCCCAGACGCCGAGAAGAATCCCGAAGAGCAGGAGCAGAAGCTGCGGCATCACGAGGTAGAGGAACTGATCCATGGTGTCGGTCTCCGGGGCTGGTTGGCGGCCGAGAGCAAAGTCTCGCGGCGACATGGTAACCACATCGCGTCGATTCGGCAGGGTGACGCGCCGTTCGGAATCGACAGATGCGGAGAGTCGCGTTTATCCTGCCACAAAGTCCGAGTTCAATCTATCATGTCCGAGAAACACGCCGCGCGACGATTCCGCACCCATTGCCCGAACCTCGGAGCCGACCATGCCGCTCACGGACGACGAACGGATCATCGACCTGCTGAACGCCATGTCCGATGTCGTGATCGTCCACGACGCGGACGGGCGGGTGCTCCACGCCAACCGCCCCGCGCAGGAATGCACGGGCCGCGACCGCGATGCCCTGCTGGCCGGCACCGTCGATGATCTGTGCGTGAACGGTTCCGCTCTGCTGGAGATCGCCGTCGCGAGGAGGCCGGCGGTCCTGGACGTGCAGGTCCGTCACCCCGACGGCGCGCTGGTCACCCTCGACTGCCACTGCAGCCCCATCCGCTGGCGAGGGCGGGACGCCGCTCTCGTCCTCGGGCTCAAGCCGCGGGTCCGCCTGGATGAGATGCGCCTGACGCCGCCGACCGGCTTCCATCCGACCGGACAGCCCACGTCGGACGTGTTCTGGATCGACAGCATCGACATGTCCCAACAGATCTACGTCAGCGGCAGCTTCGAGGAAATCTGGGGCCGTCCCGCCGCGGACCTCGAATTCTACCCCGACGTCCTCGCCAAGAGCATCCATCCCGATGACCGCGAGGAGATGGTGGCCCGGGTCAAACAGAAGTTCGCGGCCCGCGAAGCCTACTCCTGCGAGTACCGGATCAATCGACCCGACGGCGAGCTCCGCTACATCCACGAACGAGGGTTCCCCGTCCGGAACACCTCGGGCGACTCCGGCGTGTTCATCGGCATCAGCACCGACATCACCGAGCAGAAACGCCAGGAGAACGTCCTGCTGGAGATGAACCGCGCCTCCGCCACGCTCTTCGCCAACCTTCCCGGCATGGCCTACCGGTGCCGCAACGACGAGAACTGGACCATGGAGTTCCTCAGCGAGGCCTGCGAGGAATACACCGGCTACCCGCCCGAGGCATTCCTCGACAACACGCAACTGGCCTACGCCGACCTGATTCACCCGGAGGACCGCCAACGCGTGTGGCTCGACATCCAGACCGCCATGGCTCACCGGGAGTCCTTCGAGATCGAGTACCGCGTCTTGACCGCCCGCGACGGCGAGCGCTGGTTCTGGGAACGCGGCCGGGGCGTGTTCGACGGCCAGAACCGCCTGGAGGCCATCGAGGGGTTCATCAGCGACATCACCAAACGCAAGCGGCTGGAAACACAGTCGCTGCAGTCACGGAAGCTCGAGGCCATCGGCCAGCTCGCCGGCGGGATCGCCCCCGACTTCAACAACCCCCTGCAGGTCATCAACGGCTACGCGGCCATGCTGGTCGAGGATCTGGACCAGGGGACGGCCACTCCCGACCAGGCCACCGAGATCCTCCGCGCCGGTCAGCGCGCGGAATCCCTCGTGCGCCAGCTCCTGGCCTTCAGCCGCCGACAGATCCTCGAACCCCGCGCCGTCGACATCAACGCTCTCGCCGAGAAACTGGTCGGCATGCTGACCCGCATGCTCGGCGAGCATATCGAGTTGCGGCTGGACACGTCGTCCGCGGTCGGCCCGGTGCACGCCGATCCCGTGCAGATCGAGCAGGTCCTCATCAATCTCTGCATCAACGCCCGTGACGCCATGCCCGACGGCGGCAAGCTCGAGATCGCGACGCGGGACATCCGCCTCACCACCGGCAACATCGGCGACTTCCCCGGCGCCACGCCGGGGCGCCACGTCCAGATCTCCGTCAGCGACACCGGCTGCGGCATGGACGAGACGACACTCGAACAGAGCTTCGAGCCGTTCTTCACGACCAAGGATATCGGCAAGGGCACCGGGCTCGGATTGGCCACGATCTACGGGATCATCCAGCAGCACGGCGGCGCCGTGCGCGTCGAAAGCGCACCGGGCGAGGGTGCGGCGTTCCATGTGGTCCTTCCCGTTGCCGACACTCCCGCCGAACAGGCCGCGTCGAGCGCGCCGGAGGCCGTCATCGGCGGCACCGAGACCATCCTGGTGGCCGAAGACGACGACACCGTGCTGCAATTCACGCGGCGGATCCTGGAAAAAGCCGGCTACATCGTGCTCGTCGCCCGCGACGGCCTGGAAACCATGACGGTCTTCGAGCAGCACCGCGAGGACGTGGACCTCGCCCTCCTCGATGTCGTCATGCCCGGCACCGGAGGCCGCGCGGCACACGACCATCTGCGTACGCTCACGCCCGATCTTCCCGTCCTCTTCTGCACCGGCTACAGCCCCGGAGCCATCCACCAGGGGTTCGTCATCGACGACGGCCTGTGCTACATTCAGAAACCATTCGAGCGCGCGACCCTGCTCCGCCGGATCCGCGCCATGCTCGACGAGAGGGTCCCCCGAAGTTGACCCGCGGACAGTGCTGTTCCGCCCGATCGGGACGACACGCCAACTTGGAGGAAGTCACCATGAACCTGCGCTCGATCTTCGGCCCGCTCGCTCTGGGAACCTTGTTGGTCGGAGCCGTGCAGGCCGCCGAACTGACGCCGGTCGAGGCGCTCGGCAAGGCGATCTTCTTCGACGAGACCCTGTCCGAGCCGCCCGGCCAGTCCTGCGCCACCTGCCATGGTCCGGACGCCGGTTTCTCCGGCCCCGATTCGGACATCAACGCCATGACCGGCGTCTACCCGGGCGCCGTCGCCACACGGTTCAGCAACCGCAAGCCGCCGTCGGCCGCCTACGTCGGCGACAGCCCGATCCTGCACTGGAACGACTCGGAAGAGATGTTCGTCGGCGGCATGTTCTTCGACGGTCGCGCCCACGGCTGGCTCCTCGGCGACCCGGTCGCCGAACAGGCGCAGGCGCCGTTCCTGAATCCTCTGGAGCAGAACCTCCCGGACGCCGCCGCAGTCATCGCGCACCTGCGTCTGGCGCCGTACGCCGACCGTTTCGACGCGGTGTTCGGCCCCGGAACCCTGGATGCCGAGAACCCCCAGGACGCCTTCGACCTGGTCGCGCTGGCGATCGCCGCCTACGAGCGGTCGGCCGAGGTCAACCCCTTCAGTTCCAAGTACGACTTCTACCTCATGGGCCGCGTCGAGTTGACGCCCCAGGAGCAGTTCGGCCTGGAGGTCTTCGAGGGCAAGGGACTCTGCGCCGACTGCCATCCCAGCCGGCCCGGTCCGCTGGGCGAACCGCCCTTGTTCACCGACTTCACGTACGACAACCTGGGCGCGCCCCGGAATCCCGACCTGGCCTTCTATGCGCTGCCCGAGGAGTTCAACCCCGACGGCGAGGATTACGTCGACCCCGGCCTCGGCGGCTTCCTCGCCACCACCGAACGCTTCGAGGACGACGCCGAGGATGAATTCGGCAAGCACAAGGTGCCGACGCTGCGCAACGTGGACGCCCGTCCCGACCCCGATTTCGTGAAGTCCTACCTGCACAACGGCGTGTTCACGAGCCTCGAGGAGCTCGTCAGCTTCTACAACACGCGCGACACCGGCGACTGGCCGCCGCCCGAGGTGGCGCACCACGTCAACACGGAAGAGCTGGGCAACCTCGGTCTGACGCCCGCGGAAGAGGCCGCCCTCGTCGCGTTCATGAAGACGCTCACCGACGGCTACGACCCAGGACCGCCGGGCATGCCGACGATGCCGGGCCGGAGCGACTGACGCGCGACACACCCGACCCGAACGTCACCGGGCGCCCTGCGAAGGGCGCCCGGTCTCTATCGGCAGGGACGGATCAGGAGATGTACTTGCCGCGCGCCACGTAGTGCGTATGCAGCAGGTGGTGGCTCCTTTCGCCGCCGGGCCCGCCCTCGAGGAACTCGCCGTACAGTTCGAGGAGTGCGGGGTTCTCGTGGCTCTTGCGGACCTCGCTGCGACTGTCCTCCGCGTAGATCGCCTCGGCCCGCTTGGCGCGGATCTCGGGCGAGGTCGGGACGGGCTGACCGCCGCCGCCCAGGCACCCGCCCGGGCAGGCCATGAACTCGATGAAATGGCACTCCGAGAACGGTCCGCCGGCCGTGATGTCCTCGAGGACCTTCTTGGCGTTGGCCGTCCCGTGCACCACGCCCACCTTGAGCGTCGCGCCCAGCAACCAGTTCCAGTCCGGCACCAGGTGCGCGATCAGATCGGGAACCGGGCCGACCTCGGTGATCGGGATCTCGGCCATGCGGATGCCCTCGAAACCGCGGACCGGCACGATGTCCGCGTGCTCGTAGAAGTCCTCGACCAGGTGGCCGGTGACCAGTTCGATCACGCAGCGCAGCGCCGACTCCATCACGCCGCCGGTGGCGCCGAAAATCACGCCCGAGCCGGTGGCCGAACCGAAGGGGTCGTCGAAGTCGCTCTCCGGCATGGCCGGCAGGTCGATGCCCGCCTGCTGGATCAGACGCGCCAGTTCGCGGGTGGTCAGACCGTAGTCGACGTCCTTGTAGCCGCTGTCGCACATCTCCGGCCGGTTGCACTCGTACTTCTTGGCCGTACACGGCATGAGCGCCACCGAGACGATGTTCGCGGGATCGATCCCCGAGCGCTGCGCGTAGTACGTCTTGATGAGCGCGCCGAACATCTGCTGCGGACTCTTGGCGGACGACACGTTGGGGATGTACTCGGGATGGAAGTGCTCCAGGAACTTCACCCAACCCGGCGAACAGCTCGTGAACTGCGGCAGCGCGACGGACGCATCCTTCTTCACCAGTGCGTTGTAGAGCCGCAGGATCAGCTCGGTCCCTTCCTCGATGATCGTCAGGTCGGCGGTGAAGTTGGTGTCGAACACCTTGTCGAATCCGCAGCGGCGCAACGCGGTGTTCATCTTCATGGTCATGGGCGTGCCGGGCGGCAGGTCGAAGCACTCCCCGATACCGGCGCGCGGGCTGGGCGCTGTCTGGATCACGACGTGCTTGGTCGGATCGTCGATGGCCGCCCACACGTCGTCGCCGGGATCCTTGGCCCGCAACGCGCCGGTCGGACAGCGGTTGATGCACTGCCCGCAGTTGATGCAGACGACCTCGCCGAGCGGCTTGTCCATGAACGTGCCGATCTTGGTCTCATGCCCGCGGTACAGCGCCTCGAGCACGCCGACCTCCTGCAGATCGATGCACGTGCGGACGCAGCGGCGGCAGAGCACGCACTTGTCCATGTCGCGGGTCACGCCGTAGCTGGAACGGTCGATCTCGGTCCGCCGCTCCTTGGACTGGCCGAAGCGGAAGTCGCGGACCCCGTACTCCTTGGCCAGCGTCTGCAGCTCGCAGTTGCCGTTCCGCCAGCAGGTGTAGCACTCGCCGACGTGCTCGCTCAGGAGCAGGTCCACCATGTGGCGACGGGCGCGGCGCACCCTGGCCGTGTTGGTCAGGATCTCGATGGGCTCGGTGATGGGATAGGCGCAGGACGCGTGCAGGATCTTGTGCCCGGTGACCTCCACCAGGCAGATCCGGCACACGCCGGCGATGCAGAGGTCCTCGTGGTAGCAGAGCGTGGGGATCTTGATCCCCTGAACGCGGGCAGCCTCCAGGATGGTGGTGCCGAAGGGAACCTCGGTCTCCAGGCCGTCGATGGTGACCTTGACCAGACGGTCCGCCTCGCGCTCGATCACGGGTCGGCTCCGCCGCATGGAGGTGGGGGCCCGACACACGCCGTTGTCGACGATGATCTTATCGGTCATGGGCTTGGCTCCTTGGTTGCTGCGGTTCAAGCGGTTCCGACCGCTCGACCCATGATCTCTTCACGGAAATGCTCGACGATCGTCAGGAAGACGTTGCCGCTCGATTGTCCCAGACCGCACTTGCTGGCCATGTGAATGGATTCGCCCAGCGACACGATCTCCCGCAGGTACGAGGCCGAACACGTCCCGGCCTTCAGCATGCGCACGCACTCCAGCAGCTTGGGATTCCCCAGCCGACACGGCGTGCACTGTCCGCAGCTCTCCTCGCACATGAACTCCAGGAAGTTCTCGGCCACGTCGAGCATGTCGCGCCCCGGACCGAAGACGATCACCGACCCGCCCGTGGGCACGTCCTCGTAGCACACGCAGCGGTCGAACTCCGACTGCGACACGCACCGTCCGGCAGCGCCGCCGATGACCACGGCCTTGGCGTTCTCGCCGCCGACGGCCGTCAGGAGGTCCCGCACGGAGATCCCGAGCGGCAGTTCGTAGACGCCGGGACGATCGATATCGCCGGACACGCTGAAGAGCTTGAAGCCGGTGGATATATCGGTGCCGACGACGCGGAACCACTCCGGCCCCTTGTCCACGATGCACGCGGCCCAGGCGAAGGTCTCGACGTTGTTGACGACCGTGGGGTTGGCGTTCATGCCGGTGTCGGCGGTGAACGGCGGACGGTTGCGCGACTCGCCTCGGTGCCCCTCGAGCGACTCGATGAGCGCGGTCTCCTCGCCGCACACGTAGGCACCGCTGCCCATGCGGATCTCGATGTCGAAATCGAGACCGGAGACGCCGAGGATCGCATCGCCGAGCAAGCCCTGCTCACGGCGGCGCTTCAGGACCCGTTCGAGTCCGCCGAGCAGGTACGTGTACTCGCCGCGCAGGTAGACGATTCCCTTGGTGGCGCCCACGGCGCGCGCGGCGATGGTCATGCCGGCGAAAACGAGGTCGGCGAACTCGGTCATGATGACCCGGTCCTTGAACGTTCCCGGCTCACCCTCGTCCGCGTTGCAGACCACATACTTCTGGTCGCCGGCGGCCTCCTCGCAGAACTTCCACTTCGCGCCGGTCGGGAATCCCGCACCGCCGCGGCCTTTGAGCCCGGACGCCGAAACGGTGTCGATGATCTTGTCGCGGCTCTGTTTCGCGGCGATGCGCAGGCCGGCGTTGGGGTCGATGTCGCGGAAGGTCAGCTTCTTGTGGATGAAACTCTTGATCATTGCACCGCCTCCTCACCCTGCATCGTGTGTGCGCCGAAGACCTTGCGGCACTCCTCGATGATGTGGTGCACCGTGTCCGGTGTGACCTGCGTGTAGACGCGGTCGTTGACCAGGAGCGCGGGACCGAGGTCGCACATGCCGATGCAATTGGCCCACTCGAGCGTGAAACGACCGTCGGGCGTGGTCTCGCCGAACTTGATGCCCAGATCGGTCTCGAGTTGCCGCGCCACGCGATCCTTGCCCTGCATGTGGCAGCAGATGGTCCGGCAGACACGGATCACGAACCGTCCCTTGGGCTTGAAATCCAGGAAGCTGTAGAAGGACACGACTGCGAAGACCTCGACGGGGTGGATCCCGAGGAGGTCGGCGACCACCTGCATGGCGTACTCGGAGATGTGGCAGTACTCGCGCTGGATCTCCTGCAGGATGGGCAGCAGACAGCTACGGTCGCGACCGCAGCGTTCGGTGAGTTCGGCGAGCGATTGCCGGATGCGGTCTCGTTCGGTCAGTAGAACCATTGGGTCCTCTCCTTGGCGGCGGGTTGGCGCGAATGGAGGACCTCCAGTGGTGCAATCCGTTGCCCTGTCTTGATGCGGCGTCAAATCCTCCTGAAGTGATACTATGGAGATCGACCAGAATCATGACATATGTTCCGAAAAAAACAACCGTTTTCTGGTTATGGCGCAAAATGTTCCCACCCGTTCTCGGTCGGATATATTTCGATTATTGATTTCAGATCAAGACCGGGCACACGACCACAGAGAAAACAGGCCTCTATTCAGCTTTTACTGCCTCAGATCAAGGCCGGTCAAGTACGACAGCGCGGCGAAACCCGAAAAATCGCCCGCCGAGCCGCCCGGACACAAGGTGGCTTGTTTTGATCCGATATTGCGCATTTCTGTTATTTCTGTATCAAGAGCGAGCCTAACGACCGACCGCACTTGATCTTGGTTCGTATCCACAAGACGCCCGGGCCGTTTCCGGCCCGGGCGCATTCCACGAAATCGGGTTCTGGATCCCCGTCGCGATGGTCGATGGATCAGGCTTCGGCCTGGTTCTCCAGGTGCTCTACGCCGACGACGGCGCCGAACCGCTCCTTGAGCGCCTCCAATCCGACCCGCTGCTCCTCGTACACCCGGAAGAGCTGCGGCGGCAGATTCTCTTCCTTGGCGTAGGCCTCGGTCTGCAGATCGATGCGCTTGATGATGTTGTCGATGTACAGCGCGAACTGCATGTCGTAGAGGTCGCGCGGGTAATCCTTGTCGATGCCCGCGAAGAGCGTCTTCAGGTCCTCGTAGCGCGGGATCATGCCGATCGGCGTCTCGATGGCCGTGACGTCGCCGTGGACGTAGAGCTCGATCCAGCCCAGCCAGACCTTCACGTCCTTCTTCTCGCCCAGCAGGCCGTCGCCCTTGCCGCCGCGGTTGGCGTAGGTCAGGAAGTAGTTCAGGCCGGCCAGGACCGGACGCCCGGCGTCCGAGAACTTGGCCGAGTTGTAGAACTTGAACTGCGCGTCCATGTAGTCGGCCAGGGCGCCCGGAATGAACGGGGCGTTGGCCCACGGCTGACGCTTGACACCCGTGACGCCGACCTCGGTCGCTGTCGCCTTGGAGACGATGCTCGCACCGATGGCCACACCGGCGTCCGCGGACTTGGCGACCCACACCGGCGGCATGGTATCGGCGTCGCGGCCGCTGTAGGTGATCACCTTGACCGGCACGCCGGCGGGATCCGCGTTGGCGGCGGCGTTGTGGTTGGCGATCACGCGACAGTCCAGCGTGCAGCGCGCGTTCTTGTTCGACACCGGCACAAGGTTGCCGTCGGCGTCGGTCTTGCCCTCGAACCACTCGCCCTGGAAGTTTTCGCCCTTGGGCGGGATGGTCTCGCCGCAACCGGTCCAGTAGGGGACGCCGTCCTCGCCGACCAGCACGTTGGTCCAGATCACCTCGGTGTCGTTGTCGCGCAGCGCGGCCATCAGGTACGGATCGCCCTCGCGGTTGACATCCTCGACGATTCCGAAGATACCGGCCTCGGGATTCACCGCGCGCATCGTGCCGTCCGGCGCGATCCACATCTGCGCCAGGTCGTCACCCACGAAATCGGTGCCGACCATGGCCGTGGTCGTCTTGCCGCAACCCGACGGGGCGGCGCCGGCGAAGTAGGTCTTGCGGCCGTCGGGACCGGTCATGCCGGTGATGAACATGTGCTCCGAGAGTTCCTTCTCCACCTGCAGGTACGTGGAGTAGTCCACGGCGAAACGGTGGTTGCCCTTCTTCATCAGCAGCGTGTTGCCGGCGTAGGTGCAGAAGGTCGAGTAGGTCGTCAGCCAGGAACGGTCCATGAAGATGCGGGCGTTGGGCACGTCCTCGACGCGGTTCAGACCCTCGCTGTGGACGTTGGTGAAGAAGACACCCTTGCGCTCGGCCTCGCCGTCGAAGGCGTCGTAGCAGTTGCGGTAGAGGAGTTCCGCCGAGTGGACCACGTAGGCCGACGACGTGATCTCGATCGCCGGGATCGACGCCTGCGCACCGACCGGACCGCGCGAATAGAAGCCGACCAGCATCGTCATGCCCTTCATGATCCCGCGCATGTACGTGCCGACGTAGTCGAGGGCCTCGCCGCGCTGGATCGACAGCGCCAGCGCCGACACCTTCTCGTCCTCGTTGATGATGTAGTACGTCTGTTTGACGAGCCGCGCCTGATCCTGCGGCAGATCGAAATGGACGGAGTGGCCGGGCTTGGCCAGCGCCCTCTCCTCGCCCTTCTCCAGGGCGTGCTCGCGCACCCACTGCGCGTCTGCCGGGCTGCCGGTATTGACGAAGACACGATCGGGTTCGCACATGGCGATCGCGTTGGCGATCTTGATCAGCGCCTCTTCGTTGGTGATGCGCGCCAGCTTCTCACGATTCGCGTCGTCGAGATCGCGCTTGAGAACGGCCTGCGCCTCGGCCAGCGTCTTGACCCCGCCGACCTCGGCCAGGATCTCGACACCCTTCTTCAACTCCAGCATGCCATTGCTCCTTGGCTCACGTAATGAATCCGCATCTCCCGAACGGGGACCGCGGGCCTCTATTCAACTCGCCATATGTAATACGAAAACCCTGTTCCCGTCGAGTATAGCGATCAACGCCGTGCCGATCCGGTGCGCCGCGCGGCCCGCCGGTCACCGGCCAAGCCGCAGGAATCGGACACCGCAGGCGGTCAGCAACACCAGGCCGGCTCCGTACGCCGCCAGCGGGTACGGTCGCGGCGCGGCCCCGCGCAGCGCCGCTTCGAGATCATACATCCAGCTCCAGAGCAGCAACAGCGCGCCGACCGCTCCCAGCAGCCACGCCCACCGGTCCGCGCGCCCGGGCCGCCGCGTCTCTCGCCGGAAAACAAGTCCGCCGAACCCGATCATCAGCACCGCCACGCCGGCCGGCGCGTACACCGGCCCGAGCCACGGCCACGGCAAAAGAAAGAGGACGTCCCATTCCGCGAGCGATGTCGGCCAGCCGAGAATGAGCGTCAGCGCCAGGTAATAGACGAGATCCCAGACGCCGAACGCCGCCAGGAAGGCCGCGAACCTCTGCCACCGCGTGCGCCCGGCCAGGACGCCGACCGCCGCCAGCATGGCCAGCGTCGCGGCCTCGCGGATCAGTTCCACCGCCAGCAGCGGTTGCGTGATCGGGCGCAGCGGCATCGCGAAACCGTCGGGGTAGAACAGCGCGCGCAGATCGACCACGACCGCGGCTTCCACCCAGCCGAACGCGGCGCCGAAGAGCACGACCCAGCAGAAACGGGATATCGCTGACATGGCTCCACCATAGCACGCCCGGACCGCACGTGCCTCAGACGTCGACGACCTCGACGAGCTTGCCCATCTCGCGCAGCTTCTCCGCCAGACGCGGCACCACCACCCGACGCCGCAGGATGCCCCGCTGTTTGAACACGAGCGACTCGCTGGCCGGATTGACCGCGCCGCCGAGCACGAACCGCACGCGGTCGGCGCGCAGCAGGATGCCGTGCAACCTGGTCACCGGATCGCCGTGATCCAGCTCGCGCGGGTCCAGGTCCAGGATGTTCAGGAGCTGGTTCAGGCAGACCGCACCCTCGGTGGCCAGGTCGACACCCGGCAGGTCGTACGGCGGCGGACACCACGGGCTGTGCGCACCGCGCGCCACGGTCAACGGCACGCCCTGATGCCGTGCGACCAGATGGGCCGTTTTCCCGCCGCACACCACATGGACACCCGGCGTGGCCAGGAACCGGGTCACCATCGCGGTGTCGGTGTCCGGATCCACCGGCGGCCCGGTCATCACGGTGACCGCGCGGCTCTCACGACAGACGACGCCCACGGCGGTGATGTCGTCGCCGGGGCTGCCCCAGTACCGGTGCGCCTGCCGCAGAACGCGGCGCGGCAATCGGCGCCAGCCCACTCCTGCGGCCAGCCAGCCGGCCACCGCCTCGCCGACACCGTCGGATGTCCAGCCGTGCGGGTGGCCGGGCACGCGACGACCGAGGCCCGCCTGGGTGACTCCGTCGCTCATCAGGAGCAGGCCGTCGCCCGGACGCAACACGCCGGACACCTCGCCCACGCCCGGCGCGGCGGCCGGAACCGGTCGCGGCTCGAGCACGATCGCATGCCGACTGGACACCAGCACCGGCGACGGCGCCTCGTAACTGAGGATGTCGAATTCACCGCCCGGCGCGATCCACGCCAGCGTCAGCGCGGCCCACGGAAGGTCGGTGCCGCGGTTGGTCTCGAGCTGGCGCACGACAGCGTCGAAAGCGCGGTGCGCGGACACGCCCTCGCGCAGCCGACACCGCAGCTGGGCGGCCCAGTAACCGGCGAAGAGGTTGGCGCGGACGCCGTGGCCGAGGCCGTCGGCCAGGAGCACCGCGGTGCCGGCGGAACGGCGGTCGGCGATCACCACGTCGCCGCACGGTGCGCCGGGGTGCCGCGAGGTCTGGACGATGTCTACGTCGACGTGGAGTTCGGCCATCCGAAGCGCTCCTCGTCGTGGGGTTCGGGATCGGTCTGCCGACGCACGAGGCTCAGCATCTGCGTGACGAGTTCCTCGCCGCGGGCGGTGTTCTCGCCCAGGAACCGCGTCAGCTCCTGCGCCATCTGCACCTGGTGATCGAGCAGTTCGCGGGCGCGGCGCGCGGTCTCCGTCCGCAGCGCGGCGATCTCCTCGCGGGTCTCCTGCGCCTCGGTGACGTTGACGAAGATGCCGACCACCTGATGCTCGCGTTCGAGTCGGAAGACGAGTTGCCGACAGACGCAGCCGTACTGCTCGTACGTCACGGTCTTGTCGCGCAGGATGTCGGAGCCGACCTGGACCTTGGCGAACGGCGCCGGGTCGAGCAGATACGACACCGGCCGCCCGACGACCGCGTCCGAGCACAGGAAAAGGCGCCGGAACGCGGGGTTGATGCTGACGATCCGCAGGTGCGCGTCGAGGATCATGATGCCGTTGGGACTGGCCTCGACGATCTGGTCGGCGCGGCGCTCGGCGCGGCGGCGCATCCACGGCAGGCACATCTCCGGTTCGGCCATGCCGCAGACCGTGGCGATGGCCGCGGCCCGGCAGGTGTCGTAGCCGCAGGCGCCGCAGTCGAGCTGGTTGACGGGGTCGGCCTTGCCGGTCTGTTCGAGCACGTGGAGGATCTCGTCCTCGGTCACGAGCTGCGCGGCTGGCGGACACGGCGTGAACGTGGTGCCCAGATCCAGGTCCGACATCGGCTCCTGGTCGGCCCGACCGGGATTCTGCCGCGCGTAGTTCAGGACCGCCTGGCGGCGTTCGAGAGGATCGCGGGCGTCGGGAACGCCGGGGCCGCCGATACAGCCCTGGGGACAGAACAACGGCGCGATGAGCCTCAAATCAGGCGGCGTTTCCAGGTCCAGCGCGGCGCGGACCTCGTCCGGGCCGGTGATCGCGAGCACCGCCGGGTCGAGAGCGCCCGCGGTGGGGTCGGCCGTCCGCATGCAACCGCCCAGAAGCGGATAATGACGCGCCTCGCCGCCCGGCTCGACGTCGAAACCGCTCTCCTCGAGCTGCGCCAGGTCGATCTCCTCGCGGACCAGCCAGTCACGCAACTCCTCGAAGGTCAGCACGGCGTCGACGAGCCCGTGGTGTTCGGGACGGTCGGCCTCGGCCTTCTTGGCGACGCACGGACCGATGAAGACGACGCGCCAGCGCGGTCCCAGTTCGCGGCGCAGGATCGTGGCGTGGGTGAGCATCGGCGACAGGACCGGCGCCAGATCGGTCGCGCGGTCGGGGCGATACCTCTCGATGTAACGCACCACAGCCGGGCAGGACGACTCCACCACCAGCGCGTCCGGATGCTCCGCGCGCCACTGTTCCACCGCGTGCGCCGAATGCCACGCGCCGACCGCGGTCTCGGACACGTGCTGGAACCCGAGCTGGCGCAACGCCGACGGGAGGCGGTGCCACTCGGACGGCCGCACCCAACCCGAGAACGACGGTGCCACCGACACCGCCACCGGCGCGGAACCGGCGAGCAGGCTCTGCACCCGCTCGCCGTCCCGCCGGTAGGTCTTCGCGCCCTGCGGGCACTCGCGGATGCAGTTGCCGCACAGGATGCAGCGGTCGGGGTCGACCTGCGCCTGCCCGTCCACCAGCCGGATGGCCTTCACCGGGCACACGCGCAGACACTTGTAGCAATCGCGGCACCGGGCCGGATTGGTGTAAACGACACCGACAGCCGGGGTCATGGCGTCCTCCTATGTTCCTGGCGCGGATTCTGCGGCCAACGCGGCCTCGACGGCCTCGACAAGCGCTTCCTGCGTACAGTGACCGATCAATTTATCGCCGACACGCGCGTTTGGCGCCTCGCCGCAGTTCTCGAAGCAGAACGTGGCGCCGACGTCCACGCGGTCGGTCAGTTCGTGCGTGTTCACCCAGTCGGCGATCTGGACCAGCAGGTCATGGGATCCGTGCAGGTGACAACTCGTGCCCACGCAAACACGCACCTCGAGCCGATCCTCGCAACTGGAGCCGATGAGGCTCAGCGCCTCCTCGGCCTGGCGACGGCGGCTGTGGTAGTGCGTGTGCAGCAATTCGTGGGCCCGACCTGTGCCCGGCGCCCCCAGGTATTCGTCATAGCAGGCCTTCACCATGTGGTTCTCGGCCGCGTTGTGGAGCTGGAGCGTGCGGTCGGCCTCGAACAGCCCCCGCGCCCGCGCGTCCCGGACCTCCGGACGCAACACCTGCGGCTGCCCGCCGCCGCCGACACACCCGCCCGGACACGCCATGACCTCGATCAGATGGTAGCC
>CAZJMO010000002.1:0-334 GCA_964547085.1 uncultured Fibrobacteraceae bacterium
AGCAACAATTACGGACCGTACCAGTTTCCCGAGAAGCTGATCCCGTTGATGATCGCCAATGCGCTGGAGGATCGGACGCTGCCGGTCTACGGTGACGGCATGAACGTGCGCGACTGGCTCTACGTCGAGGACCACTGCACGGCGATCGACCTGGTCATGCGCGACGGGCGCGCCGGCGAGGTCTACAACGTCGGCGGTCGCAACGAGTGGCCGAACCTCGATCTTGTGAAATTGCTGCTCGAGAAGCTGGGCAAGCCCGAGTCCCTGATCGCCTTCGTGAAGGACCGGCCCGGACACGACCGCCGTTACGCCATCGTGGCCGACAAGCTCCGGT
>CAZJMO010000002.1:344-33823 GCA_964547085.1 uncultured Fibrobacteraceae bacterium
TGGGCGGGCAGCCGCGCTTCGCGTTTCCGGAGGGTCTCGAGGCGACGGTGCGCTGGTACCTGGAGAACCGCACGTGGTGGGAGAAGATCCGCAGCGGCGCGTACCTCGACTACTACGAGCAGATGTACGGGCAGGACGGTCGCTACCGGCAGCGCTGATCCAGACCGGCCGCGTCGTACCGAGGGCGGGAGACATGCCTCTGATTCTCACTCTTCCCGACGGTCGCGCGGTCACGCTCGACCGGACCATCGGCGATCGGGTCCGCGCGGGCGTGGTCGTGCTCGATTCCGTCGCCGTGTTCGAGGCGCCTGCGGTCTGGAACGAGATCGAACGGCTCGCGGCCGACCTGCGTGCTCGCCATCGGGGACAGCTTCCCAGCGAGATCCCCGGCCTCAAGGAGGCGCGCGATCTCTACAAGAGTTTCGGCATGGAGCCCTCGCGCCATCGGCCGAGCAGCGAGGCGCTTCTGCGGCGCGTGCTCCAGGGCAAGGACCTCTACCGTCTCAACAACGCCGTCGACTGCTGCAACCTGGCGAGTCTCAGCTATCTGTTGCCCATCGGTATGTACGACCTCGACCTGGTTCGCGGCGATGTCGTGCTGCGCGCCGGAGCGGACGGTGACGAGTATGCGGGGATCCGGAAGGGTCCGGTGCACCTCGGCGGTCGCCTGGCGCTCTTCGATCGCGACGGCGGTTTCGGCTCGCCCACCAGCGACAGCGCCCGCACTTGCGTGACCGGCAGGACCGAGCGCATCTTGGCGGTGATCATGGCCACAGCCTCGTATCCTGCCGCGGCGATGCAGGAACACGTCCATCACTTCGCCGACCTCTTCACCCGCCATTGCACGGCCCGTACTTCGCTGCTGGGCCAACTCGGAGGCTGACATGCCGCGACGGATCGCCCTGCTGCTCCTACTGGTTCTCGTTCGATCGACCGCGGCGGTCGATGAGCCGGTGATCGGCGGGCAGCCCATGGCCGCCGCCGTGGAATCGCATGTGACGTTGACCGAGGTGATCCGGACGCTGACGTCCGCGGAACTTGCCGGCCGCGGCGCCGGGACGGACGGAGAACGGGCGGCGGCCGAAAGGATCGCCGACTGGTTCGAAGCGGCCGGCGCCGAGCCGGCGCTGGGTCGTGCCAACGGCTGGCTACAGCCGTTCGTCTTGCACGAGACCGTGGGTGGCGGTCGCTCGTGCAATGTCTTGGGAATGGTGTCCGGGAGCGGGGATCTGGCCGACCGTTGGATCGTCGTGGGAGCGCATATGGACCACCTCGGCCGGGTACGGCCGGACGCCGTCGGCATCCCCGCGCCGGGCGAGTACTATCCCGGCGCCGGCGACAACGCCTCTGGGATCGCGGCGCTGATGCGCGTTGCGGAGGGCGCCGCGGCGGGCGCCCGAGCCGGCGACGCGTCGCATCGCCGGAGCCTCCTGCTGTGCGCCTTCGGTTCGGAGGAGATCGGGCTGCTGGGGTCGTATCATCTCGCGGTCGATCCGCCGATCGAACTGGAACACGTCGATGCCATGGTCAATCTGGACGCGATCGGCAACCTTCAGGGAGGGCCGTTGCACGTGGCCGGCATGCAGACGTGCTCCCGGTTCGCCGGTCTGGTGAAGGGCGCCGCGGCGGATCTCGCGGTCCGTGCGCAGGACCCGGTCCTGCTCGGCGGCGATCACGGCGCGTTCCTCGACCGCGGCATACCGGTTCTCTTCCTCTTCACCGGGGCGCACCGGGCGATGAACTCGCCGGCCGACAGCCTGGCCACCATCGACCTGGCCGGACTGGACCGCGTCGCCGGCGTCGCCGTGCGGCTGGTCGAGGCGCTGCGCACCGCGCCGGGCGCGTTCGAGTTCCGGGCGTCGACATCGCGCGAGGTCGTCGTCGGCGGCGGTAACCGAGCCACATGGTTCGGCACGGCGCCGGACTTCAGCGGGGATGCCGTCGGCTATACGATCGGCGGGACGGTGGATGCGGGACCCGCGGCGCGGGCGGGGTTGCGTGCCGGGGACGTGCTGGTGCGATTCGGCAATGCGGCGGTCGTCGGTCTGGCCTCGTTCACCACCGCGCTGCGCGGACACGATCCCGACGACGTGGTCGAGGTCGAGGTCGTGCGGGACGGGCGGCGGTTGCGGTTCCACGTCAGGCTGGGTGACCGGAGCCGACGTCCTCGGTAGCGGCGACCGGTTCGAACGGCTCGACGTGGACGAAGACGCGCGACAACTCGCGGAATTCGGCGCGCAGGCTGGTTTCCACCTCGTGGGCGAGACGGTGGGCGACGGCCACGCTGAGCGTGGGGTCGACGGCCACGCGCAGGTCGGCGTGGAAGACCGAACCGCGCTGGCGGACGCGCAGGTCCAGGACATCGCGCACGCCGACGGTCTGCAAGGCGGATTCGCGCATGGCCCTGACGGTCTCGGCGTCGGGCATGGTGTCCATGAGCGCCAGGACGTTCTGCTGGGTGAGTTTCCAGCCCTCGTGGATCACGAAGAGCGAGATGACCAGCGCGCCCATGCTGTCCAGCCAGTGGATGCCGAGAAGGGCGCCCATGATGCCCGCGGCGGCGGCGGCGGAGGTGACCGCGTCGGTGCGGTGCATCTGGCCGTTGCTCAGAAGTGCCGGGCTGTGGTTGAAACGGGCGGCGGTCAGCGTGTACCGCGCCATCCACTCCTTGATCCCGACCGAGACCAGCGCCATGGCGAGCGCCAGGACGCCGGGGGCGTGATGCTCGCCGCTCAGCAGACGCATCACTGCGTCGCGTCCGATGAGTACGCCGGTGCCGATCATGAAGAGGGCCACCAGGATCGCTCCGAGCGTCTCGAAGCTCTCGTGGCCGTACGGATGGTCGTCGTCGGGCGGGCGGCGACTGGCGCGCAGGGCGATCAGGACAGCGATGTCGCTGACCACGTCGGCGAAGCTGTGGACGCCGTCGGCCACCAGGGCGGCGCTGCGGAACAGGAAGCCGACGATGATCTTCGCGGCCGTCAACGCGACGTTGCCGATCATGCCGACCAGCGTGCATTCGGTGGGGCGATAACGACGCTTAATCGATCGCGGATCAGTGGACATCTCTGGCTCCCGGCGGATAGACGGCGTCGATCCGTTCGCGGTATCGCTCGGCCACCACGAAGCGCTTGACCTTGAGCGTGGGGGTGAGTTCGCCGTCTTCGAGCGTCAGTTCCCGATCCAGCAGGACGTGGCGCTTCACCTGGTTGAAACCCGGCAGTTCGCGGTTCAGCTCCGCCAGCAGGCCCTGGTAGAGCTTGAACACCTCGCTCGAGGCCAGCAGGGCGTTGCGCCGGGAGATGTCGAGCCCGATCTGCGTCGCCCAGGCTTCCAGGGTCTCGAACTCGGGCACGATCAGGGCACAGAGGAACGGTCGTTGATCGCCCAGGACGATCGCCTGCTGGATGAACTCACTACGCCGCAATGCGCTTTCCAGTGGCTGCGGTGCGACGTTCTTGCCGCCTGCGGTCACGATCAGGTCCTTCTTGCGGTCGGTGATGAAGAGGTAACCGTCGTCGTCGAGGCGACCGACATCGCCGGTGTGGAGCCAGCCGTCGGCGTCGATCGTCTCGGCGGTGGCGTCGGGGTTGTTCCAGTATCCCTGCATCAACTGCGGACCCCGAGCCAGGATCTCGCCGTCGTCGGCGATCTTCAACTCGGTGCGCGGCAGGGCTTGGCCGACCGAGCCGGTGCGCTGTCGACCTGGACGGTTGACCGTCAGGACGGGGCTGGACTCGGTCAGTCCGTAACCCTCGCAGAGCGGAATGCCGGCACCCACGAAGAACTCGCCCACCAGGGGCGTCAGCGGCGCCGCGCCCGAGACCGCGAACTGGATCCGCCCGCCCAGCGCCGCCCGCAGCTTGCAGAAGACCAGGCGATCGGCGATGGCCAGGCGCAGCGCGAGCCACGGCGAGGGGCGTTTCCCCTTTTCCTGCAACCGCGCGCGGGCGCGGCCCACGGAGGCAGCCCAGAGGAAGATCGAACGCTTCAACCGGCCGGCGCCAAGCGCCTGCGTGACCACGCGGCCGTGGATCTTCTCGAAGAGGCGCGGCACGCTGATCAGGATGGTGGGCCGGACCAGCTTGAGGTCGCGCGGCACGGTCTCCATGCGCTCGGCGTAGGCGATGCCCGCGCCGGCCAGCAGCATGGTGTACAGACCGCAGGTGCGCTCGAACACGTGGCTGAGCGGCAGGAAGCTGAGCGTGGTGTCCCGCGGACTGAACCCGAGAATCTCTTGCGCCTGTTGCGCATTCGCCGTCATGTTGCCGTGGCTGAGCATCACGCCCTTGGGCTTGCCTGTGGTGCCCGATGTGTAGATGATGCTGGCCAGGTCGTCGGGGCCGATGCCGTCGGGGATCAGCGATCCGTCGGGGTCGTCCACGGGACCCAGGTTGCCGCCGATCTCCTCGAGTTTGTCGAGATCCAGGATCGAGGGCAGGTCGACCGGGTCGAGGGCGATCACCGTTCGCAGGAAGGGCAGCCGGTCGCGTATCTGCTGCACCTTCTCCGCCTGGACCTTGCCCGACACCACGATCGCGCACGGTTCGCAGTCGCTCAGAATGAACTCGACGGTGTCCGGCAAGAGAATCGCGTGCAGCGGGACACTGACGGCGCCGTGGCAGAGGATGGCCAGGTCGATGAGGGCCCACTCGACGCGGTTCTCGGAAAGGATTGCGACACGATCACCGCGCTTGATACCCAGGGCACGGAGGCCGCGGGTGAGCCGCAGGACGCGATCGCGCGCTTCGAGGCTGGATAGCGGGCGGAAGCCGTGCCGGCGGTCGTAGATCTGGAAGCAGTCTTCACGAGGGTGCTCGCGGACCGCTTCGACGAAGAGAACGGGGAGAGTCTGGGGATGCATGGCCGGCGGCTCCCGGATGAACGTTGACGGGCCCTGGCGCCGGATGTCGGGCGCGGACGGGTATCAGGATCCTTAGACCGGGGGGGCGGTTTTGTCAATGAACTCGGACGAGGTCGTTGTTGCGAGACGCCGCGCGTTGCTCGCGTGGTACGACGCGTTCGGCCGTGATCTCCCCTGGCGCCGCGTACGGTCGCTCTACGGCACCTGGATCTCCGAGATCATGTTGCAGCAGACGACGGTGCAGGCCGTGATTCCGCGCTGGACGGAGTTCCTCGAGCGGTTCCCGGACGTCGGGGCCCTGGCCGCCGCGGACGAACCCGACGTGCTCGCGGCGTGGTCGGGTCTGGGCTACTACCGTCGCGCCCGCTTGCTGCATCAGGCGGCGCGCCGCATTGTCAACGACCTCGGGGGAGAGTGTCCGCACAGTCCGGCCGGCTGGCGCGACCTGCCCGGTGTCGGCGAGTATGCTGCCGGGGCCATCGCCAGCATCGGTCTGGGAGTGGCGGTGCCGGCGATCGATGCGAACGTCCGGCGCGTCCTGACGCGCTGGGCCTGCGGCACGACGGACGCTGCACGGCGGTTCGGGGCCGCTGCGCTCCGGGATCTGGCGACCCGTCACGTGACCGTCGACCGGCCGGGCGACTGGAATCAGGCGCTCATGGATCTCGGGGCCGGACCATGCCGTGCCGGGCAGGCCGATTGTTCCGCATGTCCGCTGAAGACCTGGTGCGCCTGCGGGCTGGCCGACGCGAGTGCGGTCGTTCCGGCGCCGAAGGCGCGTCCGCGGGTGATCCCGGTCCTGCTGTCGAGTCTGGTACTGCACCGGGCCGGGCGCGTTCTGTTGTTGCCCAGCGAGGCGGCCGTGGTCGTTCCGGTGCGTGGTTTCGGCGTTCCGGTCCGGCGTGGCCTCGACGGCCTGTTCAGCGGGATGGTGAATGTTCCCTCGACGCCCTGGTACGGTGATCCGGGCGATTCCGCGGAGGACCCGTTTCCTGCGGTCTGGCGACGTTGGTTGCGTCAGATCGGATGGCGTCGGCCGACCGTCCGCGCGCTGGGCTCGTATCGTCACGCCATCACGGTCCATCGCCTGCGTGTGGCTGTCTTTATGGCCGAATGGCCTGCCGGGTCCGAACCGGAGACCGGACTGAACGCCGTCTGGATGAGACCGGATGGGCGCGCGGCGGCGTCTACGATGGCCAAACGATGCCTTGATCTCGCAATTGCAAATGGCCTTTGACAATGCGGACCTGATCTCGCACATTTAGGTTTCTTGCGGCTTTCTTTAGGAATCTGACGACACCCCGGAAGGATACGCGATGCTCCAGATCACCAGGCAGACCGAATACGCCATTCGCGGCCTTCAGGAACTGGCTCGCCGGAACGGCGACGCTCCTGTGCAACTCAAATCGATAGCCAGGAATTGCGACGTTTCCGAAGCTTTCCTGGCCAAGATCTTCCAGATGCTCTCCCAGCAGCACATCGTCAAGAGCCATCGTGGCGTGAAGGGCGGCTTCAGCCTCGCCCGAACCCCCGAGGAAATCTCGTTGCGCGATGTCGTCGAAGTTTGTGAGGGTGGAATCGCGCTGAACCATTGCTTGCGCAAGTCCAACCGCTGTGAGAATGCCGAGACGTGCAACATGACGTTTGCTTGGGCGAAGGCGCAGAAGGCTCTCATCGATGCGCTCGACGAGACGCACCTGGTCGATCTGCTCTAGGTTCGACGACCGCGTCCAGAAACGGAATTCGGAACGCCGCGAGACAATTGATGACGCGCCCCTGTGAATCCAGCAGGGGCGCGTCTTTGTTCAGCGGACTTCGCGGCGCCGACGCAGCTGGCCGCACGCGGCGCCGATATCCCGGCCGCCGCTGACCCGGATGAACGTCGGTACGCCGGCGTCGGTCAATATCCTCTGGAAGGCGAGAGTGCGTGCGTTGCCGGTCGCCGCGAGGTCGTCCCCGTCCACCTCGTTGAGTGGGATCAGGTTGACCTTGAACGGCCGGTTGGCGGTGACGCGTGCGAGTTGGCGGGCTTGCTCGATCTGGTCGGTACGCCCGTCGATGAGAACCCACGCGACGGTGACGCGGCGGCCGCTGCGCCGGGCGTGGCGTTCGGCCGCGGCCAGCGCTTCATCGACGCCCGCCCGACCGGAGACCGGCATCACCTTGCGCCGCGCGTCGTCGTCTGCGCCGCCCAGACTGATCGTCAACCCCACGGGGAGATCCAGTTCGTCGAGATGCGCCAGACCTTGCGGCGGTGCGCTCGTGGAGATCTGGATCCGCCGGGTGGAGAGACCCAAGCCGTCGGGCGAGGTCATGATCGACAGCGACGTCCGGACGGCCGCGAAGTTGTCCAGCGGCTCTCCCATGCCCATGAAGACCACGTTGTAGGAGCGGTCGCCGTGTTGCGGGAACGGGTCCGTCCCCAGGTCGGCAGCCAGGCGCTGCACCTGTTCGACGATCTCGCCGGATGAGAGGTTGCGCACGAGTCCGCCACGGGCCGTGGCGCAGAAACGGCAGGCCATGGCGCATCCGACCTGGCTGCTGATGCAGAAGGTCGCGTGGTTCTCCATCGGGATGATCACGCTCTCGACGGTCTGGTCGTCGCGCAGGCGGAAGAGGAACTTGCGCGTCCCGTCGTTGGCCACCTGACGCTCGTCGATCCGCAGGCCCGCCGGGTCGTAGGTGGTCGCCAGCGCGTCGAGCAGGGCGTGCGGAAGGTTCTGCATGGTGTCCCAGTCCATGGCGCCGTGCCGGTAGAGCCAGTGGACGAGCTGCCGACCGCGGAAGGCCGGCTGCCGGTGTTCGGTCATCAGGCCGGGCCAGGACTCGGGAACGATGTCGCGCAGCAAGGGTTTCATGTCGATCCGGACGTTCCGGCGTGGTTGGGGAGGACGTAGCGGGTTGACAGGATCACCCGCGCCCGCGCAATCTGGCTGCACGAACCTAGGCCAAGATCGTAGAGGAGGGCTGAATTGCAAACCGTGCTGGTGGTGGACGACGAGATCGCGATCCGCGAAACGCTCGCCCAGATTCTCGGTTACGAGGATTATCGTGTGCTGACGGCGGCGTCGGGTCCGGAAGCCCTCGACCTGCTCGAAGAGCAGTCGGCCGACCTCGTTCTGCTGGATGTCAAGATGCCCGGTATGGACGGCTTCGAGGTCCTGTCACGACTTCAGGAGCGACTTCCGGACCTGCCGGCCATCGTCATCTCCGGCCACGGCGACATCCAAACCGCCGTGCAGGCGGTCAAGCAGGGGGCGTACGACTTTCTCGAGAAGCCACTCGATCGGTCCCGTCTGCTGGTCACGATCCAGAATTGCCTGCGCCATCGCAGTACCCTCGCCGACCGCGAGCGTCTGGCCGCGAAAGCCGGCAGGAGTACGCCCCTCATCGGTGGCTGTCCGGCGATGTGCGACGTGCGTGCTTTCATCGAGAAGGTGGCGCCTACCGAGTCGACGGTGCTGGTGACGGGGGAGAACGGGACCGGCAAGGAACTGGTGGTCGGTGCGCTCCACGCCGGCAGTCTGCGCCGGGACGGACCGCTGGTCGAGGTCAACTGCGCCGCCATTCCCGGCGAACTGGTGGAGAGCGAACTGTTCGGTCACGAGAAGGGGGCGTTCACGGGTGCCGAACGGCTGCGGATCGGTAAGTTCGAACAGGCCAACGGCGGGACCCTCTTTCTCGACGAGATCGGCGACATGGGCGAGCAGGCCCAAGCCAAGGTGCTGCGCGCGGTCGAGGAGGGAACGATCCAGCGTGTCGGCGGCAGCGAGACGATGACCGTCGATGTCCGGATCGTGGCCGCCACCAATCACGATCTTTCCGACCCCGCCTCGGGCTTCCGCCGCGACCTGTTTTTCCGGCTCAATGTGCTGTCCATCCACATGCCGCCGCTCCGCGATCGTCCGGGAGATGTCGAATTGTTGCTCGATTTCCTCATGGACCAGCTTGCCGGCGCCATGAAGACCGAGCCGAAGACCTTTGCGCCGGAGACGCTGGGCCTGTTGAGGGAATACTCCTGGCCGGGCAATGTCCGCGAACTCCGCAACCTGGTCGAGCGTCTGTTGATCCTCGCGCCGGGGCCGATTGTCCGCCCGATCGACCTGCCGGTTCTTCCCGGAGCCGCGTCGGCGGCGCCCGAGGTTCCCGATCTTTTCCGCTGTGCCGATTTCCAGGAATTCAAATCCCGCGCGGAAGCCTTGTTCCTGCAACAAAAACTCCGGGAGCACCGTTACAATGTGAGTCGAACGGCTGAGATCCTGGGTATGCAGCGCAGCAACCTCTACAAGAAGATCACCAAGTATGGGCTCCGGACCCAAGTCGAGGACGAACCGTCATGAAATCTCAAAATATCGATGGTCGCCAAGTTGACGTACGGCGGCTGAATCCGTATTGTCTTGTCTAGAAGATTATTCGGTCGGGCTAAGGATAGCCCATCCATCACCTGCGGCCGGGGGAGGCATCGGCCGTGGATACTTCCGAGGAGGAAGGCATGAAGCGTTTTCTCGCCGTCCTCGCGCTGGCGAGCGTTCTAATGCTTTTGCCGCTCGCGGCGATGGCCATGGACCCAACGGCGGACGCAGAGTTCGTCGACCATTCGGAAACTGAGGGAATCGCTCTTGATGGCGGCGGCCTTTTGATAGGCAAGATACCATGGGTGACCCGGACGAACTTGGCGGTGGTTTCCGCAACCAGGTTCTTCCTCCGACGGCCACCGGCGTGGTGCCATACGGCCCCATGCCAGTGATCGATCCATTGTTCCTGCTGCTGATCCAACTCATCTAAGCCGGTCGGCGGCCCGAGACCGCCGACCAGCGACGTGTTTGATCTGCGATCCACCAACTCGCCAGGGGATGCAGATGAATGGCTGATTTCGAAGGGTTTGACAGGGCGCCCCGTGGCCCCGACAGCATCCAGGGTTCCGACCTGGTCCAGGAGCTTGAGCGCCTGGAAGCGGTCGGCGATCTTCATTTCCATGCTGCGGCCTACACGACTGCCCTGGACTACTACGATCGCATCTTACCGGAGGAAGCACTGGCCCTCCTGGCGCCGGCGCATGCGTTGCAGGTGTTGCGCCACGCGCTGACCGCGTGTCTGCATCTCGGTTGGGCCGACCGTGCCGACCAGATGTTCGGTCGTGCCCGGACCTTCCTGGAGCACGCCGGCGATCTGGATTCCGAGGTCCGCGACTGCGAGCGTGCGCGATTCCAGGTTCGCCTCGCTGCTCTGCGCATGTTGCGCGGCGACTACCTGGCGGCCCTCGAGACGGCCAAACGGGCCTTCACTTTCCTGGCGCTGACCGACCAGCATGTCGAGGTCGCCAACCTCCAGCTCACCATGGGAGCCTGCCACCAGCGTCTGGGACGCCTGGACAAGGCCGAGGAATTCTATCTGGACAGCCTCAGCACCTACCGCCGGGTCGAGGACGAGGCCGGCGTCGCGACGCTCTACAACGCGCTCGCCATGCTGCACAAGGCAGGCTGCCGCTGGGACAAGGCGCTGTCGCTGCTCGACAAGGCGATCGACCTCGCCGAGCGGAACGGCGCGCCGCAGCTCCTGTCCTGGTTCCATCTGAACCAGGGCATCATCATGACCAAGGTCAGCCGGTTCGCCGAGGCCCGCCTCGCGCTGGAACGGAGCCTGCGCCTCTGCAAGAGTCTCGGCGACCGTATTCGTGAACCGAAGGTTTTGCTCGCTCTGGGGCGCCTGGACATGCTGACCGGGCGGCTGGCCCGGGCCGAGGAGAACATCCTTGCCAGCCAGGTGCTGACCGCGCGGGAGCGCATGAAGCGTGAGGCCGTGATCGCCGACGAGTATCTCGGAGATGTGATGCTCGCGCGCGGTGACTGGGAAACGGCGCTGGCCAGCTACGAGATGGGACTGGAGCAGACGCGGTCGATCGGTCGGCCCAGCGATGTGGAGGGCGAGTTGCTGAGACGTCGGGCGGAGGCCCGGCGAAGGGCCGGCGATCTTTCGGAGGCCGTGGCCGACGCGCACGCCGCCGTCGCGGTCTGCGAAACGTGCAGTGAGGACTACGAACTGGGCTTCTGCCACCTGACGCTGGGCGAGGCCTACGCCGCCAGCGAGGACTGGTCACAGGCAGATCACCACTTCCGCGAGGCCGTGGACAAATTCCAGTCCCAGAACCTCCTTCGTGAGTGGTGCGACGCGGTCTGCACGTTCATGGAAGTGCGTCTGGCGTCGGCCGACAAGCCGATGCTCCTGCTGCTGCGGCGGCTTTTGCTCGACGTCCAGGACCATGCGGCGGCCAGCGTGAGCGACGAGTCTCTCGCATCTTGCCTGTCGGGGCTGGCCAGGGTGCAGCTTCGTCTCGGGCTTTGCGACGACGCGCTGCTGACCGTGTTCGAACTCGAACGCGTCGCCCGTGGACTCGAGGACGACGCGCGGTTGCGGGATGTGGCTGGATTACGCCATCTCGTCGACGCGGGGCTCGTTGGTAGCCTGGACCTGGCGGAATCGCCGGTCCGCGCCATCACCGGGATTCCCGGCCTTTTCCGCTCCAACGACGCCAGTCTGACCCGCCATCTGGACGCGGTGCTGATGGCGACCTGTGAGCGTGCCCACGCCAACTGCGGGTTCATCGCGCTCGGGGATCCGGCGACGGCCGATCCGGTGGACATCGCCGCGCGCCAGGACGTGAGCGAGAACCTCGCGGATCAGCTTGTGCAGTGGTATGCCGGCCGCGCCGAAGATCGCTTGGCGCCGCTGTTCTACAGCCGACTCGGCGAACAAGCCCCGCTTTTCGACCAGGTTCCGGCGCTTCGGGGTCGGGCTGATGGTTGTCTCTTCATGCCGCTGACTGTGCATTCGCGTCGACTCGGCGTGTTGTTCCTCGGGATCTCCAGCGACGATTCCGCGGGATCCGTGGTCGACCAGTCCACACTGGACTTCCTGGCCAACTATCTGGGATTCCTGTCCTTGTTCCTGGCCGAGAAAGCACCGGGCGCGTCGCGGGCGCTGGATGTCATGCCGGACAATGAGGGCTTCGGCAACATCATCACCTGCAACGAGGGCATGCTCGAGATGCTTGCGCTCGTACGCAAGGTCGCCAGTAGCGATCTGACCGTGCTGCTCCGCGGCGAAACAGGCACCGGCAAGGGCATGATCGCCTATGCCCTGCACCGCCTCAGCCCGCGTGCCGAAGGGCGTTTCCAGTCGATCAACTGCGCCGCGATCCCTGAAACACTGCTCGAGAGCGAACTCTTCGGTCACGTCAAGGGCTCTTTCACCGGCGCCGACAGCGACAAGAAGGGGCTGCTGCTCGAGGCCGAGGGCGGCACGGTCTTCCTCGACGAGATCGGGAAGATGCCGCTCGCGATGCAGGGCAAGCTCCTGCACTTCCTGGATACCCGTGTGGTGCGCCCGGTCGGCTCGGCGCAGGAACGTCATGTGGATGTGCGGATCGTCTGCGCCAGCAAGGCGGACCTGAACAGCCTCGTACAGGGCGACCGCTTCCTGGAGGATCTCTACTTCCGCCTCCTCGATTTCCCGCTCGTCGTGCCGCCTCTGCGGGACCGCGCCGACGATATCCCGTTGCTGGCCCACCATTTCCTGCAGAAGTACGGTGACGAGTTGGGTGGCCACGTCCCCGAACTGGAGTCGGATGTGCTGGACGCGCTCGTCCAATACGATTGGCCGGGCAATATCCGGGAACTCGAAAAGTGCTTGAAACGGGGCCTCGTGCTCGCGCAAGGCGAGGACCGGCTGCGCCCCGAACACCTACCGCGGGAACTGACCCCCTACTTGGCGGCCAGCGATCGCCGGGGTGTCACGCCGTTGCGCGAGACTCTGGCGGCCGTCGAGTCCCGCGAGATCACGCAGGCGCTCAAGGTCTGCCGGGGCAACAAATCCGCCGCGGGCCGGATGCTGCAGATCAGTTATCCGAGTTTGCTCAAGAAGATCAAGCTCTACGGGCTGACCTGATCGACGTAAGGAACGCGGATCGAGTAGGACCGGGCAATGATGTCCGGTCTTTTCTTGTCGTCCCGAAGGTTGCATGAGGTGTCGCGCTCTCTTGGAAGCCGAATTCGGTGGGCCAACAATGTTCCGGGCACGACTGAAGGTACGAACAATCAGGTGATATTGCGGCGATCGGCCAATGATCGTGGAAAATGTATTTACACCGCAATCAATTGCAAAACAAGCTGTTAGGCGGGTTCCTGGAAAACTATAAAGATAGTTTACAGAACGTCGTTCCGCGTCGGTTTGAGGCCTGGCCGAGGATTTGTAACGCGTTGTGCACCAACGAGTTATTTTCACCTCGGGCTGCGCCGATATCGGCACGGATGATGCAGTATGAGCCCATGAAGCGGTGAGTTGCAGGGAACGAACCCTTCATGTTTGAAATGGTCGTGGCTTGGGGGTACGGAACTGACCCTTGGGCTGACCGGCAAAAACCGAGGGAGTCTTCCACGGATAGGCTCGTGGCGGTTCCGGTTAAAGAGGTGGGGTCTTTACCGGACACCGGATGCGAGAGAGGGAAGACGGCGGTTTCGGCCTCCAGTCGCGATCGAAATCTCCTGAAGCACGTTTGGTGCGAGAGAGTCCCTCTGGTCTTGAATTGGCGAGATTCAAGCCCAGGATGCCAACTCGGTGGCGGGGCTCTCTCACTTTTTTATGCCGTCGTAACAGACTCGGAGTATGTTTTCCCAGCCCGTTGACGAAGCGTCAGTCGTAGGTGATTCCCGAAACACATTCTCCTAGGCACAACAGTCTCCAAACGGGGACGGTGTCCTCCTACTCACACAGGTATTCCCGAAATCGACCCGTCATTATGCGGCGTTCCTGCCGTGTAGGACACGCCCGAGCGCTCGTTGATACAGCATGTTACGCCATTTTCTGGTTTCCCTGGTCGGCCCGTGTGTGTTGGCACGATGCGTGCGATGAACGGCATACGTAGGACGAACCCGGGTGGGAAGGAGCGACGATGAAGGCGAAGACGCGACACGAAACGGTGACAGGGGTGGTGATCGGCTTGCTGACACTCCTTCTGCTGCTTCTGGCCACTGGATGCGACGAGGAAGAAGATTGCGTCACGTGTGTCGAGGCTCCGCCGGTGGCTCCGACCCAGGTCTACTCCGTGAGTGGGGACGGTCGGATCACGGTTTTCTGGAACGACTACCCCGAAATCTACGGCGACGATGTCCGTGGCTACCGGATCTGGAGCCGGTATTTCGTGGATGGCGACCAGAACGATCCCGCCCGGGAGTTCTACCTCATGGACGAGGTGGCCGTCGGCCAGAATTACGATGCCGACACGGGGCAGTACTACTACATCGACACCGATGTCGAGAACGCCGTGGACTATGAATATGCCGTCAGCGCGTTCTCCGATCATGGCGACAGCTATCTGAGCTTCGAGTTCGTGGTGGACACGCCGCTGCCCATGAGCGAGACCCCGCTCACACTTTTCGATGTCGCTGGCCCTGCCGCCCAACTCTCCGGTTTCGATTTCAGCGTTGCCAGCGAGCACGGGGGCGGGAGCGGCAACGGATCCGAAGGCATCGTGGATCCGCGGGCCGTGGGCACCACGGCGGATATCCAGATCCGTTTCGACGAGAACGGCGTGCCGTGGCTCGAGACGCTCCGCGGCGAAGTCCACGTGCAGGACTCCGGGACCTTCCTCGACGCCGACGGCGGACTGTACTTCGAGGGCGTCTCGTGGGCGCCGGAGTTCGGCTGGTCGTCGAGCGGCGTCCTGGAAATGATCCGCGGACACATCTACGTCGTCGAGATCTACGACGAACTCGTGGACGACGACATCCACTACGCCAAGTTGGGCGTCACGAACATCGACGCGTCCGCCGGTACGGTCAGGATCATGTGGGCGTATCAACTCGTCAACGGTCTGCCCGAACTGTCGCCTCCCGAGGCGCGCGGAGGCGACAACGACGATATCCAGGCCATCCGGCTCTAGCGGCGGCCTGAAGTTACCCGATCACGAGGAGGAAGGCCATGGACACCATCAACAGGCGCACGAGGACCGCTCCGGTGTTTGCGTCCGTCCTGGCTGTGTGGGCCTTTCTGACCCTGGTTTCCGGTGCCATGGCTCAGGTGCCGGCGGAAACTCAGCCGAACGCAGTCGACCATTACCGGGATCAGAGCCTGCGCGTGAGCCTCTGGCTCAACAAGGACGCCGACCAGATCTTCAAGCGCGGCGAGCAGTTGCAGGTGACGTTCCAAACCAACGAGGACGCCTACGCCGTTCTCTACCGCATCGACGTGGAGGGCCGGGTCGATATCCTCTGGCCGACGAGCCGATACAGCGACGGGTTCGTCTTCGGCGGGCACCAGTACCGCCTGCCGTCGACAGAAGGGCCGAAGCTCCGGATCGGCGACGGCGAGGGCATGGGTTACGTCCAGGCCGTTGTGTCGCGTTATCCCTTCGACCTGCGCGATCTCGAGGTCGACTTCCATCACGAGAATGATCAGGGCGAGTTCGGGTTCTACGTCGCGGGGGATCCGTTCCTGGCGATGAACGAGGTCAACTACGCGGTGACCGGTCTCGAGGACGCCAGCGAGATGGTGGTGACCAACTACGTCAACTACTACGTGCATCGGAAGGTCGATCACCCGCGGTTCCTCTGTTACCAGTGCCACGACGACGCCGACGGTTACCAGCCCTACAGCGACACCTGCACCGTGGAGATCCATTACGACCACGGCTGGCAGAACGACTGGTGGGTCAGCTACGGCTTCTACCCGGCCTACTACTACCCGACGTACTACTACATCGATCCCTGGACGCGCGCGCGCTGGGTGAACTACTGGTACGACCCCTGGTACAGTTGGCCGTCCGTCTACTCGCACAGGTGGGATTACCAGTGCTACGACTGGCACCATTCGCCCCACTGGCGTCAAGACAGCTACACCGCCTACAAGCACGGGAATCGTCGTTACCGTCCGCTGGACAAGGACTCGCTGATTCGTTCGCGGACCGTGCTCACGACGCGCTCCAAGAATGTCCTGGTCACCGGTAAGAGTCCCGGGGACGAGCGGATCCGCCGGATGAAGGACCGCGAGGTGACCAGCCGGACCGACGACCGGACGCGGGACGGCAGCACCACCGCCCTGGACAGGACCAGGATTCCGGCCGGCGGCACCGCCCTGCGCAACGTCTCGCCGGTGACGCGTTCGCAGACCCGCTTCGAGCAGAACAACCGGATCCGCACCTCGCCCGGTCTGCGCGTGCCGGGTTCGGGCGAGACCGACGGCGGGGTGTCTCGGACATCGCAGTCACGATTGCGGACCGGGACCGTTCGCAGCGGATCCTCCGGCACGACCACGCGGACCGAAAGCCGACGATCGGCGGACAGTCGCGAGACCATCAAGCCGGTGGAGTCCCGACGTGATCAAGGACGCGTCTGGACCAACCGGCGCAGTTCCAGTTCGGCGAACACGAGGCAGTCGACATCGCCGACGAGGACGGTAAAGCCGGTTTCCCGCAATTCGCGGTCGTCCGGCAGCAGTTCCGGAGAGTCGTCGGGAGGCACCTCGGTGCAGCGCCCGACCAAGACGCCGCAACAGATCAAGCAGACGACGCCCGCTCGGTCGGGCAGCAGCACGAGCAGCAAGAGCGGTGAGAGCGGCAAGAGCAGCGGGACCTCGAGCAGTCGAGGCACCAAGAGCTCGGGAGGTCGTCGCTAGGACATCGATGTGTGTTGGAGGCTTTTCCCCCCATCTTCCTGGTCGGAAGGGACGTTCCGGATCCTCGCGAAGGTTGGCACCAGAGGACGGGTGAAGGAAGGGAACAGAAGGCCGGGGGCCCTCAACACGACGGAAGGGTCTCGGACAAATATTGTTGTCGATCAGGGGTGGCAATAACAGCGTCCGGGACCCTTCCCGAAATCACCGGCCGGCGACGGGGTCACAAATTGACCCCGGACCTGGCCGCAGCTATGATACGCGGCGTTCGCGTCCACTCTCTCGTCCTATCCGGAAGGTCGCAAGAATGAAGACATGGTCGGCGTGCCTCTGGACTTGCCTCTTGCTCGCCTGGACCTTGCCTGCCACGGCGATCGTTCCAGCCGCGGGATGGGATCCCTGGTCCCAGGCTCTCGACAAGGCTGCTGATCCGGTCGCCCTGTCCGACATCATGGCTCGGTTGCAGGTCCAGGCCCGACCCCTGCTGACGGACTGCTCGCGTGCGGTGCAACGGGCCCGCATCGACGGCCTGAAGGCGCCCGGATCCCTGGCGGCCGTCGCGATTCTGGTCGATTTCGCCGACACATGCTTCTACGGCCGCGAGGACGAGTTCACGGGGCCGCTGCCCACGTCCGGCCAGAGCGACTTCTACTACGCGGCGCACGACGCCCTCTACTACGACCACCTCCTGCACGACGTCGGTGATTTCTTCGACGCCGCCAGCGCGGGGCGTTTCGACCTGGATTACGCCGTGCACCCGACGATCCTCGGACTCGACGAGGGCATGGCGCATTACGGCAACCATCCCGAGAACGGTGAGCAGTCCGTGCTGCTGGCCGCCGACGCGATCGCCCGGCTGGACGCTGAGATCGACTTCTCGCTCTATGACACCGTGCTGCTGATCCACGCCGGAGCCGGCGAGGAAACCGATGTCCTCGACGACTCGCCCGAGCAGATCTACAGCACGTACCTCGGGCCGGAGGACTTCGTCACCGCGATGGAGGATTCGATCCTCGACCAGCCGTACATCCCGACCGACGACTTCCCTGTCGGCGAGGGCGTACGGCACGTGCTGATCCTGCCGGAGATCCAGTTCCAGGACGCCTTCCCGGGCTTCAGCGGGAAATACGGTTCGCTCGGCACGTACTGCTTCGAGGTCGGGCTGCGGTTGGGGATGCTGTCGCTCACGGACTTCACGCCGTCCGGATCGCCGGACAGCCAGGGGATCGGACAGTTCGGGCTCATGGGCTACGGTCTGTTCACGGCCGGCGGATTCATTCCGCCCCAGCCGTGCGCCTTCAACAAGCTGCTCATGGGGTGGCTCGACCCGCAGCCGGTGGACCCGGCGTCGGCAGCGACGTGGACACTGCATCCGTCCGAGTTCCCCGACCACCCCGAGGCGGCCGCCCGCGTGGACCTCACCGGCTCCGAGTACTTCCTGCTCGAGTACCGGCTGCAGGATCCCGACGGCAACGTCATCTTCAGCTTCGACGGCGATCTCAACGGGAACAATACGCCAGATTTCTACGACACCAGCAACGCCGAGAACGGCGGCCGACCGGCCGGTTTCTTCGACCCCGCCGAGGACATCCGCGAGTGGCTCACCGGAGCCGAGTGGGACTTCTTCGTCAGTGACAACGATGCGCGCGAGGACGGCGTCAAGGGGGCCGGCAGCGGGCTCTACGTCTGGCACATCGACGAGGGCGTGATCCGAGACGCCTTCGCCCAGGAACGCAACGTCTTCAACGCCGATCCGTCCCGGAAGTCGGTGGACCTGGAGGAGGCCGACGGCATTCAGGATCTCGACACCCGCGAGCCGTCGCTGTTCTGGCTCGGTGGCGACGACGACAGTTTCCGCGCCGAGGACAACGCCGTCTTCGGACCGGACACGCGGCCGGACACACGCACCAACGGCGGCGTCCGCACCGGACTGGTGCTCGACGAGATCAGCGCCGTGGTGGTGGACTCGGTCCATGTCTTCGACGCCGGGACGCCGGACGAGCGCACCGGGATCCGCTACGCCGAGACCATGACGTTTCGTTGCCGCCGCGACACGGACCCGTTCGGCGTGGCCATCCGGACGGCGTCACGCGATCTGTCCGGCGTGGATCTGACCGGCAGCCATCTGTTGGCGGCCCCGCTGGCCGGCGGCGCCCAGAGCGAGCAGGTGATCGTGGCCGCGGCCGATTCGGGGCGCGTCTACGCCCTCGATTTCGACCTGCTGGAGTGGGTCGACCACGACGGCGACCCCGCGACCGTGGAACCGTTGACCGTCGGCACCGATGACGCCGGCGCGCCTGTGACGTGGTTCCTGCCGGGCTGCGCAGGACCGGTGGGCACGGACGATGCGGGCCTCGAGATCGTGCTGAGCTCGCCGTCGGGCGTCTACGCCTTCGACCAGATCGGGGCGCCGCTCGCCGAGGGGCCGGGCGGCACGGCGCGCGGCCGCATCGCCGACGTGACGGCCGTATCGGCGCCGATTCTGTTGCCGTGGGGCAGCGGCGAGGCGGATCTGGATCCCGCGGTCATCTGCGTCGGCACAGTGAACACCGAAGTGGTCGGAGCCCCGACCATGCTGCGATTCCTCGACGCGACCGGCGCCGAGGTCCATCCCGCCGTGAGCCTGGGTGGTGCGATCCAGGGCACGCCCGTCCGCCTGGACCGGATGCTCTACGTGCCGGTCATCGCGCCGAACGCCACGGGTGCCCTGGCGGCCGTCACCTGTTTGCAGGTGGGCGACCCCGCGCTGGCATGGTCGGTGCCGCTCGATCTGTTGCCGGCCGACGTGCCGCCGCTGGTCACCGCGAACGCCGTGGTTGTCCGGGATGTCGACGGCAGGGCGCAGACCGTTTCGATCACGGGTGTGGATCCGGTCGTGGAACCGCTCTGGCCGGCGGACATCGTGGTCGGGACCGCCATGGGGCCGGGAGGGACATTCATCGGGAACGGCCGGTTCGGGCGCAGTGGCCCCGAGGCGGCCTGGCTGCTGGGCTGGCCGCGTCGCCCGTTGCCGGCGATCCAGGTCGGACAGGCGCAACCGCTCGCGCTGGGGTTGGATACGGCGCCGACTGGTTTCCTCTTCGCGAGCCGCGACGGTCGCCTGTTCCTGTGCGGGGCGGACGGTGCGGTGCGCCCCGGCTGGCCCATCGCCGGGCCCGCCGATGCGATGGCGACTCCGGTGCTGGTCGAGCCGTGGGATTCGGTCGAGGGGCTGGCGACGCTCATGCTCGCGGCGGCCGGCACCACCCCGGTCGTCACCGGTGTCGACGCCGATGCGGAGGCGTTGCAGACGCGCGCGGTGGCTCACCTCCAGGTGTTCCAGATCGGCGTTCCGTCGGAGTATTCGTTGGCCAGGGGCGCGTCCATGTACGGTGGCGGTCCTTGGCGGGGGGCGGTCGGCATATACGACGGGACCGCGCCGGCGGACGACGTGTCGCTGGAAGACACCCACGTCTGCTATCCTCAGCCGCTGACCGACGCGGAACTGCACGTGCGCGGACGGGCGCCGGAGACGGGGGGCGCCAGAGTCGTGGTCGTCAATCTCCAGGGCGAGGTCGTGCGGGATTCCGGGACGCTCGCTGTCGACGGCGGCGCGGTGTTCGAGTTCGTCATCGATATGCGGGATGTCGCGTCCGGTGTTTATCTCTGCAAGCTGCAGGCCGGAGGTCGGACGAGCGTGCAGACGATCGCCGTGGCGCACTAGGGTCCGGAACCGGGAGCCGTGCCGCTTGCCGACACGGCGCTCAGGAGCTAGAGTCAGGGACCGATAAGGGACGTTGCCGGGGACAGTCCGCGGTGACCGTGAGAGGAAAGGCTACCCATGCGGAACAAGACCATCATCACGGGCGTCGCGCTGCTCGGCCTGCTCGCCCTGATCCTGCCCACCGCCGCTGCTGCCGGCGGCAGTCCCGGCGACGCCGGGTTGCTCTTCCTCCGCCTCGGCATGGGCGCCCGGGAAGCCGCGATGGGCGGCACCGGAGTGGCGTCCGCCGAAGGCGCTGCGGCGGCGTACTGGAACCCGTCGCGCCTGGCCTTCACGCCTCCGGGCACCGAAGTCCTGGTCCAGCAGCAATCGTGGCTCGGCACGTTCGACTACACCGCCGCTGCGCTGGCCCACCACGGGGATTTCGGCGTCATCGGCCTGACCGTCGCGGGTTTCTTCTCCGAGGAGATCGAGCGTTACGGCAGCGATGCGGTCGGCGTCTCCGAGGGCACGTTCTCGCCGTACGACCTGGCGTTCGGCGTGAGCTACTCGCGTGCCTTCGGCGAGGAGTTCGCCATCGGTGCGCAGGCCAAGCTCGTCTACGAGAAGATCGACATCTACAGCGGTTCGGTGGCGTTGTTCGACATCTTCGCCTCCTGGCGCCTGAAGCACCTGCCGGGAATCAGCCTGGGCGTCAGCGCGACCAACTTCGGCGGCCAGATGACCGTCAACGAGGAACCGTTCGACGCGCCGCAGACCGTCACCGTAGGCGGTGCCTGGACCATGCAGAACGGTCCGCTGGCCGACCGCGTCACCCTGGCGGCGGATGTCGGGTTCTACAACGACGCGAACGAGAAGGCGCATCTCGGCGGCGAATTCAAACTGGTGCCGGAACTGGCGCTGCGGCTGGGCTACAAGGTGAACTACGAGAAACAGGGTTTGACCGCGGGCGCGGGTTTCCGGCACGAGAACTTCGGGATCGGTTATGCCTATGAGGACATCACTGACGACGCCTTCGATCCCGGGCATCGGTTCTCGCTGGAGTTCTTCTTCTAGTCGGCCGCGACGATCCTGGGTCGATCATCGGGCGGTTCGGAGCAATCCGGACCGCTCGTTTCGTCGTCGGGCAACGCGATCACCGGCAGCAGGGATCCGTCGCGCCAGACGCCGTAGTGGAGCGGATCGAGCCAGCCGCCGAGCGTGGTCAACCGCCGTCCGGCGTCCGTCGCCGTGAACGCGTGGTGGACGTGGCCCATGATCAGATGGTCCCAGGGCGGATCCTGCTGACGGGAGAGCCAGCGCTGTGCCTTGCTCTCGATGCCGGCGATTTCGTCGCGACGGCTCTCGCGGCTCGAACCGCTGAGCCACGAGCTGAGCGCGAACAGCAACTCCGGGTGCAGCGACTTGCCGAACATGACCCCGGCGGGATGACGCACGATCGACCGGAAGGTTCGATAAAGGAGATCCCGCGCCAGCAGACCGTCCCCGTGGACGCAGAAGACCCGCAAGCCATCCAGTTCGAGGGTCACCGGTCCGCCGCCGGAAGCCGTGCCGTAGCGCTCGTGGAAGTACCGCGCGGCCCAGATGTCGTGATTGCCACCGATGAAATGCAGCTGCGATCCCGACGCCCGGACGCGGTCCAGGACATCCAGGAGCGGCTCGTATCCCTTCATGACGAAGTGCGGGTAATCGAACCAGAAATCGACGATGTCGCCGAGAAGAACCACATGCGGCACGCCGGCGTATCGGTCGAGAAGCGACACGAATCGCGAGAGGCGCGACTCCTCGGCCGGGGAGCGGTGCACATGGAAGTGGCTGTCGGTCACGAAGAGGGCGCGGGCGCCTGCGTCATTGTGGTTGCTATTCATGGTGCCCAATTTGTAATTTAGGGGCCTGCTGAGGGCAACCCGTTTCCTGATTACGCGGAAGGAAAAACGGCATGTCGATCATGGACCAGGTGAAGCAGAACTTGCGTGAGTGGTACTCACTGGCTGCGGACCGGACCGGCGAGATGGCCAAGATCAGCGTCAGGATGTACGACAAGTACGGGATCAGCCGCGAGATCGAGCGACAGCTCTCAGAACTTGGCAGCTATGTCTATCACGCCGTGGAGCAGGGGCGGACGGACTTCGGCGGCGATCAGGAGTTCCAGGCATGGATCGACCGAATCCACGAACTGGACCGGGATCTGGCGGAGAAGGTCGAGGAGATCGAGAAGATCCGTCAGATGCGGCAGCAGAAGCAGGCGGCCCGCGATCAACAGGATCCGGCCGCGGCCGACACCGCCGACGACCCCGACGACGCTGAGCTTCTCGAGACCCGTGAGGTCGACCAGACCCCGGCCGGAGAGCCCATCGAGACGCCGGCGGACGACGTGGATCCGGGACCGTCCTCCGAGGCGCCGGAGGTGCAACCCGCCGAGGATCCCGAGAATGAGGATGAGAACAGCCGAACTGGACATTAATTTGTTCTTTAAACGTTGTTGACAGTCTTCTCGTACACGGCTATGCTGTTTTTGTCCCTGCCGAGGCGACCGTCCCTGCCGCCTCACCCCTGTCGGATTTGTCCCCCACATAATACCGGGATCGGTGTGTATGCGTGTACGTCCGTACCATGACGTTCGCTCGCATCCGGTGGGCTTTCAGGGGCGCTCCGGCGCCTGGCTGTGTGCGCTGTTGTTGCTGCTGTCGATCCCGGCTGTCGGTGATCCCGTGACCGTCAATGCGGCGTTGCCGCGTTCACCCTTCGTGGCCGTGGGGCACGCCGTTCGCCCGGCGGTGGTCTCGATCCGGATCACGCGGGTCGTGGGCGCCGGCGGACTGGACCGCACTCCGCTGCAGGAGATGTATCGCCAGTTCTTCCCCGATCGCGAGGGCGAGGGCGGCCGGTTCGAGAACCCCGGCACCGGATCGGGATTCGTGATCGATCCGCGCGGCGAAATCCTTACGAACCACCACGTGATCGCGGGCGCCGACCGCATCTTCGTGCGATTCCCGGGTGAGAATCGCGAATATTCCGCGGAACTGGCCGGATCCGACCCGCTGACCGACCTCGCCTTGCTACGTATCGATCCCGGGGACCGGACGCTGCCTTATCTCGCCTTCGGCGCGTCGGACGACCTCGAGGTGGGCGACTGGGTGGTCGCGGTCGGCAATCCGTTCGGAAATCTCGAGGGTTCGATGACGGTGGGGATCCTGAGCGCCAAGGGCCGTGGTGACCTGAACATCCAGGGCCTCACGCCGCGCTACCAGGATTTCCTGCAAACCGATGCCAGCATCAACTTCGGCAACAGCGGCGGTCCGCTGGTCGATGTCCACGGCCGGGTCGTGGGCGTGAATACGGCGATCAATTCGGCCGGGCAGGGGATCGGTTTCGCGGTTCCCAGCCGGCTGGTCCAACGCATCCTGGCGCAGCTCGCCCGCGACGGCCGCGTAACGCGGGGCTGGCTCGGCGCCGCCGCCCACGATGTCGACGGCATGGTTCTGCTCGGGCGTATCGTGCCCGAATCGCCGGCCGCCGACGCCGGTCTCGCCGAGGGCGACCGCGTGCGTGTCTTCGCCGGCGAGCCGGTGCAGACGCAACGGCAGCTTCAGTTCCTGGTGGCCGAGAGTCCTGTCGGCGAGCCGCTGACCTGTCTCGTCGAGCGGGACGGGGCCGAGACCTCGGTGACCGTGACATTGACCGAATTGGATCAAAAGCGACTGGACGAGGCCGGCGGCGGCGCCTGGCTCGGCCTCGAGGTCGCGAATCTCGAGGGCGCGGATCCCCGCGTCGAACGCCTGAGGTCGACCTTGGGCATCGAATCCGTCGACGGCCTGATTGTCGTGGCGGTTGAGATCGGGCGTCCCGGAGCCGCGGCCGGTATCCGGCCCGGGGACGTTCTGGTCGCCATAGAAGATAGGGATCTCCCGGATCTGGCTGCCTGGAAGGCCGCCAGGATTGCGCTTCGAGGGCAACGGGATTCCCTGAACCTGATGGTCCGTACGGGGACGACCGAACGGTTCGTCCGGGTGACGCCCCGCGATGCGGGGACCCTGCAGTGATGTCATCACCGTGACGGGCCGACCAGGCCCCACGTAGCCGGGAGAGAAACACATGGCCAGCCGCAGACACATGTTCCCCGCGACCCACGAGAAGGGGTTGGAAGTCTACTTTCGAGACATCAACCGCTACCCGCTCCTGAGCCGGGAGGAGGAAGGCATTCTGGCCGTCCGGATCCGCAACGGCGAGGAGGAGGCTCTCTGCCACCTCGTGCGGGCCAACCTGCGTTTCGTGGTGTCGGTGGCCAAGAGGTATGCCGGCCAGGGGCTGCAGCTTTCCGACCTCATCAACGAGGGCAACCTGGGGCTCCTGAAGGCGGCCCGCCGGTTCGACGAGGGACGCGGCTACCGGTTCATTTCCTATGCTGTGTGGTGGATCCGCCAGGCGATCATGCAGGCCCTGCTCGACAAGTCGCGCACGGTGCGGCTGCCGCAGAACCAGACGGCCCTGCTCATCAAGATCAACCGGACCCGCTCCGCGCTGCAGGGCGAAGGGGTGCCGAACCCGGATCCGCACCAGATCGCGCAACGGCTCGAGGTGGATGAGGCCGATGTCCGACACGCCATCACCTCCGACCGCGTGGAACTGGGGCTGGACGACACCGGCAGCGACGGCGACGAACGGCCGTTGCGGGAGACGCTGGCCGACCAGGACCAGCGGGCGCCGGATTACGATGTCCTGATGCGCGGCCTCCGCGAGGACGTGCGGCGGGCGCTGTCGGTCCTCACCCAGCGTGAGGCGCAGGTGGTTATCCAGTACTTCGGCCTCAGTTTCGAGGATGCCCAGACGTTGCAGACCATCGGCCACCGCCTCGGACTGACCCGCGAGCGGATTCGTCAGATCAAGGAGCGGGCGCTGTTGAAGATGCGCGGGACGGTCGGCAAGGAGCTGCTATTCGATTACTACCAGGGCGAGTTGTAGGCTTGCGCGGTGTCGGGCCGTGTCTCGATTGGTGCGAGACGGCCCGATGGTGGCCTCCCTGGCGTATTTCTTGCTTATGACGTATCGTTCCCGTCTCGTTGCGGTGGTTTGCACGCCGCCACACGTGCGCAGTTGACACGGGGAATCCGAGCCGCCATGCTGGGATTGCCCGTATGGACAATGATGAGCGCCAGCATCGTGCGCCGCGTAACAGAGGTCACGGCAAGGTCGGCATGAAGCGATACTCCTTTCTGTACATTCCCGAAGGCGATGGACGCAGCCGCGAGTTCAGGATTCCCCGTTGGGTGTTCCTGGCGTTGGGGGCGGCGTTCGTGACGCTGTTACTGGGTACCGGGCTCTATGTGGTGGATTGCTCGCTGGGCGCGGCCTGGCAGCCGGGCGGTTCGCCGCTCGCGCACGCGAATGCGGAGCTGCAGCAGGACGTCCAGCACTTCCAGACGAGGGTGTCGGCGCTTCAGCAGGATCTGGACTCGGTGTTCGCGTACCAGCAGATGGTGGCCGCGGCCGTGGATATCGCGCCGCTCGATCCGGAGACCCGCGCCGGCGGCATCGGCGGTCGCGCGCCGTTGCAGGTGACCGGCGAACGACTCGGATTCGCCGTGTCGTCGGACCCCGAGTCGTTGCTGCGTCAGGCGCGGATTCAGCACCAGGGCATGGCGGCGTTGCTCGATACCCTGACCGCGCGCCGGGCCGTCCGTGACCGGATCCCGTCGATCCGCCCGTGCGACATCGGCTGGCTGAGTTCGCGATTCGGCATGCGCCGAGACCCCTTCACCGGCAAGCAGACCTTCCATCGCGGTCTCGATTTCAGCCTGCCGCTGGGCACGCCCGTGCGGGTCACCGCCGACGGCGTCGTGCGGTCGGTCGAGAAGCAACGCGGCCTGGGCCGTGCGGTGAAGGTCGACCACGGCGGCGGTGTGGTGACGATCTACGCACACCTGCAGGAAGCCAAGGTCAAGAAGGGGCAGAAGGTCCGTCGCGGCGACATCGTGGCGCTGTCGGGCAACACCGGCCGCTCGACCGGGCCGCATCTCCACTACGAAGTGCGGATCGGCAACCGCGTGGTCAATCCCCTGACGTATATCCTGGACACCTACGCCGAGCGACGTTGACGCGTTCGGCGAGGCTTGGCAGCCGCGGACGGCTGTGCTAGGCTCTGGCCGCGTCGGCGAAAGGATCCGCCGGCCTTGCGGGTAGGATGCCGCCTGTCATGCGCGAGTCCCGATTCTCGAAACTGAGCCCTTGTCCGTTCACCGCGGGACTCCTGGTCCTCGCGGCGTTCGTGTGTCTGGGCGAAATCGCCACGGGCGCGACCGTCCAGCGGGTACGCTGGTTCTCGGCGCCGGATCACACGCGGGTGGTGCTGGATCTCGACGGTCCCGCGGATTACGAGGTCCGCCGGGTGGCCGATCCCGAGCGTCTGGCCGTCAACGTCGCCGGTTTCCGGTTCGCCGCGACCGCGGCGATCGCGGTGAACGACGGCTTGATCCGCGGCCTCCGGCACAACCAGGGGCGCGCGCGGGCCCAGTTGGTGCTGGACCTCGAGCAGGCGTCCCGGTTCCGGCATTTTCGTCTACGCGCTGCCGACGGCCGGCCGGATCGGATCGTGGTGGACGTGTTCCACGATCCAGGGGAAGCTGCGCCAAGGGAGGTCGAGACGCCGGCGGCGCCGATCTTCAGGGTGATCGTCGATCCCGGCCACGGCGGCCTGGATCCCGGCGCGATCCGCGACGACGTGCAGGAAAAGGATATCGTCCTGGACGTGAGCCGACGGTTGCGTACGATTCTCGCGGCCCTACCGGGCTACGAGGTCGTCTTGACGCGGGACCGGGACTGGTATCCCAGCCTCGCCGACCGTGTCCGGACGGCGGCGGAGCAGGATGGAGACCTGTTCGTCTCCATCCACTGCAACACGCACCGACGGTCCTCGGTGCGGGGTATGGAGGTCTATTTCCTGTCGCTGCAGGGCGCGAGCGATCGCGAGGCCCAGGAACTGGCGGACAAGGAGAACGCGGCCGACCTCGTCGGACTGGCGCCGGGCGATCCGGCCAGCGATGTCGTGCTGTCGCTGCTGAAGGATCTGGCCATCACGGGCGTGTAGCCGCTTTCCAGTCGGCTCGCGCATTCGGTGTAGGCAGCGGCGGACGCCGATGGATTACCCGTCCGGCGGGTCAAGCAGGCCAGGTTCCAGGTGCTGCGGTCGTTGGCCATGCCGTCGGCGCTGGTGGAACTGGCCTACATGTCCAACGCGGAGGATCGGCGCCTGATGGTCGGAGCAGCCGGACGCCAGCAGCTGGCGGAGGCGTTGGCGAAGGGGATCCTGGATTACCGCCGCGACGCGGAGACGCTGGCGGCGCGTGCGCCGGCGGCGCGCTGGGACAGCCATTACAAGGTGCGTCGGGGGGACAACCTCTGGCGCCTGGCGCGACGTCACGAGACCACGGTGGCGGAGATCCGCCAGCACAACAACCTGCGAACAGACCGGATCCGAGCCGGTCAGTACCTGAGCTTGCCGGAGGGACGACCAGAGCCGTGAAGAATCTGCTCTTGAAAATCGCCTGCGTCGTGGTCGCGGTCCTGGTGTGGATCCAGGTGGCGGCCACCACGATGGTCGAGACGGACATCGGGCTGCCGCTGGAAGTGGTGGGCCTGCAGGGCGGCACGACCGTGGCCGGAAGCACGTTGCCGGACCTCGCTCAGGTCCGCCTGCGCGCGCCCAAGTTGTCGTTCATGGCGCACGATTATCTCGGTGTGTCGATGGGCACCGTCCAGATCGACCTCGCCAACGAGAAGCCGGGACCGCCCACGGTGTACGTGCTCAAGGAAAGCGACGTGCGCACCGACGCGGAGGTCGTCACGCTGCTGCCGCCGGTGCGACTGCCGATGCGCCTGGACTGGGAGGATACGCGCCGTCTGCCGGTGCGGGTTCCGCTGCGCGGGGACGTGCCGGAGGACCGGATGCTCGCCGGCGTGGTCACGGCGAATCCCGAGAGCCTCGATGTCACCGGCCCCCGACGCTACTTCAACGGCGTGGATTCGCTCCGTACCGAGGTCGTGGATCTGGCGACGATGGACAAGACCATGGCGCGCGACATTCCGCTGATTCCGCCGCCGGGGCCGCTGCAGGTGGGGCGTGAATCGGTGCTGGTCACCGTACCGATCACCGTGCTGGACGAGCGGGTGCTGGCCAACGTCCCGGTCATTCCACTGGTGGAGAGCATGCTGGGCGAGGCCGGTGTTTCGCCTCCGGTTTGCGATGTCCTGGTCCGCGGGCCGGCCGATTCGGTGGCCGCTCTCTCGCCCTCCCGGTTGACGGTGACCGTGCCGGTGGCTGGGCTGGGGCCGGGCGTCCATCAGATCGAGGGCCAAGTGGAGTACCCGGACTGGGCGGTCTCCGTGCGGCTGGAACCCGCGTCGTTCATGGTCCTGGTGGGCGAACGCCCGACCGGGGAGTCGCCGCGATGAGGCCGGGCGTGCGGTGGGCCCGGCCGAGCATCCCTGTGTGTGTGGGGTTTGCGTTCCTGGTGCTCGGCTTCTCGCACAGACGGGGCGTTCCTGGTCCGGGCGCCCGACGCCGGGCCGCGGCGTTGCCAGGCGCTGGAGACACTGATGACGTTCCTCGAGCAACAGGCGAACGTGGAATTGCGGCTGGCCGTGGCGCCGGACCGCGAGACGTTCTCGGCGTCGTTGCCGGGGGCGCTGGTGGCGCTGTGTCCGGACGGCGTAGCGATCGGTTTGCAGAGCACCTCGTGGCAGGCTCTGGCGACGGGGCGTCGGCGGGTTCCCTGGAATCTCCGACCGGTCGCCGTCCTGGTCAGCCGGTTGGGGACCCCCGGTGGCGAGACGCCCTGGAGCACGGCTCCCGGCCGGACCGCGTTCGGGGACTCGTTGTCGCTGGTATGCCTCGCGCCGCTGTGCGAGGGCGACGCCGCGGCGTCCCGCCCGGCCGGCGTGACCTGGGGCCGCGATCCCTACGACCACCGGGCCCTGGTGGCGGCCGCCGCGTACGGTGCGTTCGACCATGTGGTGGCCCGGCAATGGGATGTCGCAGCCGTGCAGGCGACGGGTGTTCTGGATCCCAACCAGTGGCGGGTCCGGCGCCTGTCGGATCCCATGCCGGATGTCGTGGTTCTCGGTTCTCGTCGCCTGACTTCGACCGCGCGTCTGGATCTGCAACAGGCCCTGGCGGTGCTCGGCCGCGAGTCCGGCGAGCAGACACCGCAACAGGCCAGCGTCCGCGCTCATCTGGGGCAACTGGGTCTCGACGGATTCAACCTGCTGCTCACGCCGGATTTCGACCGGATCCGCCGCCGCTTCTGCGCTTGCTGGCCCGGCACGACTGATTGACCCATATTGGAACCCTCGGGACCGGCGGTGGCTGTAAAGGAACCGCTGTGCTACTGTTCGGCCCGTTGGATGGATTGCTGGATCGAGAGAGGACGGCCCGATGAATCTGAAGTATCGCCGGCTCAAGGGAACCCGCGACATCATGCTCGAAGAAGTCGAGCGCTGGCGCTGGTGCGAGGAGCGCTGGATCGAGACGCTCGTCCGGTACGGCTACGGCGAGATCCGCACCCCGGTGATCGAGCCCGTGGACCTGTTCCAGCGCTCGATCGGCGAGGGCACCGACGTCGTCGACAAGGAGATGTACGCCTTCGAGACCAAGGGCGGCGACCATCTCGTGTTGCGGCCCGAGATGACCGCCTCGGTCGTGCGCGCGTACCTGGAGAACGGTCTGACCCGCCAGCCGGGCACCGTGAAGTTCTGGTACATGGCGCCGATGTTCCGTCACGACCGGCCCCAGGCGGGACGGTACCGCCAGTTCCACCAGATCGGGGTCGAGGCGCTGGGGTCGGACAGTCCGGTCCTCGACGTGGAGGTCATCCAGACCCTGCTCGCCCTCTTCGACGCGGTGGACGCCCGCGGCCTGACGCTGATCCTCAACAGCATCGGTTGTCCGGCGTGCCGACCGGCGTTCGTGGAGAGTCTGCGGCGGTATCTCGACGCCAACATCGAGCGGATCCCGCACCAGTTCCGTAACCGCATCGAGGTGAATCCCCTGCGGCTCTACGACGCCAAGGACGACACCGTGCTCGACGTCATTGCGGGACACTCGCCGATCTCCGATCATCTCTGCGACGATTGCCGCCGTCATCACGACGCGGTATGCGAGGGCCTGACCGATCTGGGCATCGCCTTTGAGAACGACGCCACGCTGGTCCGTGGTCTGGATTATTACAGCCGGACCACCTTCGAGGTCACCGCGCGCAGCGAGCGCAAGCAGAGCAGCCTCGCCGGGGGCGGCCGTTACGACGGTCTGGTGGCGCAGTGCGGCGGGCCGGCGACACCGGCGATCGGGTTCTCCGTGGGTGTGGAGCGCACGCTCCTGCACCTGAACGACGATCCGGTCGACCTGCAGCGCAGCCGGCAGTCGGTGGTCGATGTCTACGTCGCGTGCATGGGTGATGCCGCGGCGAGATTCGCGCTGGCCAAGGCCGATATCCTCCGCGACATCTGCCGCGTCGAGATCGACTACAGCGGCCGGTCGCTGAAAGCCCAGGCCAAGGCGGCCAACCAGCGCCTGGCCAGGGTCATGCTCATCGCGGGCGACGACGAGGTCGACGCCCGCAACTTCCAACTCAAGGTCCTGGCCACGGGGGAACAGACCGCCGTGGCCTGCGACGAGATTCTGACGGCCGTTCGGGAGGTCCTGGGACAGTGAACCGCAAAGAGACGACAGCATTGCGTACGCATCACTGCGGCGACATCAACACCGGTCTGGTAGGCCAGACCGTGCACTTGGCCGGGTGGGCCGGCAAGATCCGCGACATGGGCGGGGTCGCCTTCGTCGATCTGCGCGACCGCTGGGGCGAGATCCAGGTCGTCTGCGAGGACGGCGCGCCCCGTGACATGGCGGGAGAGTTCAAGCTGGAAAGCGTGCTGCACGTGATCGGCGAGGTCCGGCCGCGCCCCGAGGGTATGGTCAACGTGGACAAGCCCACGGGCGCCGTCGAGGTCGTCGCGCGCGAGGTCACCATCCTGAATACGAGCGCCCCGCTGCCCTTCCCGCTCGAACATGCCGACCGCGTGGACGAGGAGATGCGCCTGAAGTATCGCTATCTCCACCTGCGCCGGCCCGAGATGATGCACAACCTGGTCGTGCGTCACCACGCCGCCATGGCCGCGCGCCGGTTCCTGGCGGAACGCGAGTTCCTCGAGGTCGAGACGCCGCTCCTGATCAAGACCACCCCCGAGGGCGCGCGCGACTACGTCGTTCCGAGCCGGGTCCATCACGGTCAGTTCTACGCGTTGCCGCAATCGCCGCAGCTCTACAAGCAGATCCTGATGGCCAGCGGGGTCGACCGCTACTTCCAGCTGCCGCGTTGCCTGCGCGACGAGGATCTGCGGAAGGATCGGCAGCCGGAGCACACGCAGATCGACATCGAGATGAGCTTCGTCCGCGAGACCGACATCTACGCGCTGGTCGAGGAGATGATGGCGACGATCTTCGCCGAGGCGGCCGGCATCACGCTGGAGACGCCGTTCCCGCGCATCCGCTACGACGACGCGATGAACCTCTACGGTTCGGACAAGCCCGACCTGCGCTTCGGTCATCCGATCCAGAACCTCGACGACCTGGCGCCCGGTTGCGGCTTCGGCGTTTTCGAGGGTGCCCTGGAGAAGGGCGGCACGGTCCGCTGCCTGCGCGCGCCCGGGCTGGCGACGTACAGCCGCAAGCAGGTGGATGAACTCGAAGCGATGGTCAAGAAGCGCGGCCTCGCGGGGCTGGCGCGGACGAAGGCCACCGCCGACGGTTTCGACACCGGTATCGCCAAGTTCCTGTCCGCGGAGTTCCAGGCCGCGCTGTACCAGCGGCTGGGCTGCCAGGAGGGCGACCTGGTCCTCTTCGGCGCCGGACCGTCCGCCAAGGTCCTGCCCGCGCTGGGCGAACTTCGCTGTACGATCGCCGCGCGCGAGAACTGGATCCCGGAGGATAGCTGGGCGCTGGCATGGGTCCACGACTTCCCGCTCTTCGAGGCCAACGAGGACGGCGGCTGGACCGCCTGCCATCACATGTTCACGATGCCCCGGGACGAGTTCGTGGACACGCTCGCGGACGATCCCGGCGCCGTGCGCGCGCAGCTCTACGACCTCGTCTGCAACGGCGTCGAGCTGGGATCCGGCAGCATCCGGATCCACAAGCGCGCGCTGCAGGAACAGATCTTCCAGCTGGTGGGCATGAAGTCCGAGGAGTACCTGGCGAAGTTCGGATTCTTCCTCGAGGCGCTGGGCTACGGGGCGCCGCCGCACGGCGGAATCGCGCTCGGGCTCGACCGTCTGGTGATGCTGCTCTGCGGGGCGCCGAGTCTGCGCGAAGTCATCGCGTTCCCGAAGACCACACTGGCGGCGTCGCCGCTGGATGGTGCGCCGGGGACCATCAGCGAGGCGCAGCTCAAGGAACTGAACCTGGCGATCGTGCCGCCGAAGGACGCCGACTGATGAGTGGGGGCGGGCAGCAGCGGACCGAAGAAATCCGTTTCGACCTGCAGGGTGTCGATCAGATGGCCCTGTGCGGCCCGGCCGACCAGAACCTGCGGCGGCTGGAACGCCGCTTCGACGGCACGGTGTCCGCGCGCGGCGACCTGCTGCGCATCGTCGGGCCGGTGGAACAGGTGCCCCTGATCCGTGATGTCGTGGCGGACCTGATTGAACGGGTTCGCCGCGGCCAGCGTATCGACGCGGTGACCGTGGACTACCTGTTGGCCGGGCGCGGGCAGCGGGAACCGGCGGAGGAATTCCTGGGCGACGGCGAGCAGGAGACCCTGCTGCACGGCAGCGGTTCGCGACGGCCGATCCGGGTCAAGACCGCTGGCCAGCAACGGTACGCCGATGCGGTGCGCGACCACGATGTCGTGTTCGCCGTCGGGCCGGCCGGCACCGGCAAGACCTACCTCGCGGTCGTGATGGCGATGGATTACCTCAGACGGAATCTCGTCGACCGCATCATCCTGGTGCGGCCGGCGGTGGAGGCGGGGGAGCAGCTGGGATTCTTGCCGGGCGACCTGCAGGAGAAGATCAATCCGTACCTGCGGCCGCTCTACGACGCGCTCTCGGACGTGCTGGGGCCGGCGCGGATCGGCAAGTACATGGAGTCGGGAATCATCGAGGCCACGCCGCTGGCATACATGCGCGGTCGGACGTTGAACAACGCCTTTGTGATCCTGGACGAGGCCCAGAATACCACCGTGGGCCAGATGAAGATGT
>CAZJMO010000003.1:0-31776 GCA_964547085.1 uncultured Fibrobacteraceae bacterium
CCTTCGCGAGGACGAAGCGGCCGTTGTACTCCAGAGTCAGTTTCTCGAGCAGCGGGCCCAGCTGCTTGCAGGGGCCGCACCACTCGGCCCAGAAGTCGATCAGGACGATTACTTCGGTGGAGCGCTGGATGACGTCGCTCTCACCCCACGCCAATCTCCCGAGCTCCACGATGATGAGGGCCAGGTCGCCGCGCCATGTCAGGTGCAGGCGGGCGTAATGGTCGGACGGGATGTGGATGCGGTGCAGGAAGAACAGCGTCAACAGAACCAGCAGCGTCACGGCGACGGCGATGGTGTATTCGCCCAGCCCGACAGTCACGCCGACGGCCGATACCACCCAGATGGAGGCCGCGGTCGTCAGGCCACGCACGAAGTCCTTGCTCTTGACGATCGTGCCGGCGCCCAGGAAGCCGATGCCCGTGATCACGCCGGCCGCGGCGCGGGCCGGATCCATGCGGATGGCCGATTCGGCGTCCAGGTTGGTGTCCACGTAAAGTTTCTGGAAGGCGACGATGATCGCCGCCGAACCGAGGCAGACCAGGATGTTGGTGCGCAGACCCGCAGGTCGTCCGCGTGATTGGCGCTCGATGCCGATCAAGCCGCCGAGCAGCAGCGCGGCGACCAGTCGCATCACGAACACGCCGTCGGCCATGATGATGTCGATGAAGTCCGTCATGATACCTCCCGCGTTCCACGGTAACGAGCGACCTTGATCAAGGCAAGAATTGCTGCGAGAGGGCTCTGTTCGCCACGGCTTCCTGGAGACCGTGGATGCGTCAAAACCGACTTAACAGATAGCCGTTCGCGGCGACCGCGGTCGGATGGGATTGTCAAATAGAGCGGGTGTGCGCCCATGAACGGAAAGAATTGATTGGGAGGCATAAGGTGCACATTCGAGAGGCACGCATTAAAGGCAACCCCTAGCAAAGCTATGTGGAATCGGAAGATAAAGTATTTCTTCGGTCACTGTTTTGATGCTATATAGGAACGGTCGGAGCATATCGTAACGGATCCAAGATTGAGGAGAAAACCCGATGAAATCGACAGACGTTCTGGTCATCGGCAGCAGCGCCGCCGGCCTGGTTGCAGCAATGACCGCCAAAACCATCAACCCCGAGAAGAACGTCACGGTCGTCCGGCGCGAAAATCAGACGCTCGTGCCCTGCGGGATTCCTTACGTGTTCGGGTCCGTGGACACCACCGACAAGGACGTGATGCCGTCCAACAAGATGTTCGAGGGTGCCGGTGTCGATCTGGTGATCGACGAGGTGCTGTCCATCGACCGTGGCCCCAAGGTCTGCCGCCTGCGCAGCGGGGACGACATCCATTACGAAAAGTTGGTCATCGGTACCGGCTCGACGCCCACGGTGCCCCAGTGGCTCGAGGGTGCGACGCTCGACAAGGTCTTTACCGTGCCGAAGGACAAGGAATACCTCGACGCCATGCAGAAGCAGCTCGAGGGTTGCCGGACGGTCGTCACGATCGGGGCCGGGTTCATCGGCGTCGAGCTGTCGGACGAGCTGGTCAAGTGCGGCAAGCAGGTCATCCTGGTCGAGAAGCTGCCGAACATCCTGGCCCTGGCGTTCGACGAGGACGTGGCGTTGCGCGCGCAGACGCTGCTGGCCGAGCGCGGGGTCGATATCCGCACCGGCCTGGGTGTCAGCAAGATTCTCGGCGACGACCACGTCACCGGTGTGCAGCTGGAGAACGGTGATGTCATCGAAGCCGACGCCGTGGTGCTGTCGATGGGTTACCGCCCCAACATCTCGCTGGCGAGCGAGGCCGGATTGCCCATCTCGGCCATGGGCTTCATCGAGGTCGACGAGTACATGCGCACCGTCGATTCCGATATCTTCGCTGTGGGCGACTGCGCCGAGAAGCGCGACTTCGTCACGCGCAAGCCCTGCGCCACCATGCTGGCGTCGACCGCCTGCGCCGAGGCGCGCACGGCGGGCATCAACCTCTTCAAGCTGTCGATCGTCAAGACGTTCAGCGGCACCATCTCCATCTTCTCGACCGCGCTGGGCGACACGGGATTCGGCGTGGCCGGTCTGACCGAGTCGCGGGCGCGGGCCGAGGGCTTCGACATCGTCACCGCCTCGTTCGAGGGCATGGACAAGCACCCGGGTTCGCTCGCGGGCACGCACAAGCAGATGGTCAAGCTGATCGTCGGCGCCGAGAGCGGTGTCGTGCTGGGCGGCGAGGTCGTCGGTGGGATGTCCACGGGCGAGCTGACCAACATCATCGGCTTCATCATCCAGAACCGCATGGACATCAACGCCATCCTGACCGCGCAGATCGGCACGCATCCGTTGCTGACGGCGTCGCCGGCGGGCTACCCGCTGGTCAAGGCGGCGGAGATCGCTTCGCGGAAGGTGATGACCGGGCTGGTCAACCACACCTGTTAGACGTCGCGTTTCGACTGCGAACGGAGACCCGGGTTGCGCGCGACATGCCGCGATCCGGGTTTTCTTGTCTCCGATCACCGCGGCGGTGCCGGTTTTTTCTGGCGGACGTGCACCGGATCTCCATGATTGCCTCGTGTACCACGGCCTTCCCCAGCGACAACATCCGGAGCACGACACCGCCATGCAGATCGACACCACCGTCATCGTCACGTACTCGCCCACCGGAACCACGCACCGAGTCTGCGAGGCGATCGCGGCCGGGTTGGCGGCGCCGGCCGTCACCCGCCTGGACCTGACGCCGGCCGGGCCATACGATGGCGTTCCGACGCGGCTGACCGACGGCGTCGCCGTGATCGGCGTTCCGGTGTACACCGGGCGCGTGGCGGCACACGCGGTCGAGCGGTTGCGGTCGATCCGGGCCGCCGACGTTCCGGCCGTGCTCGTGGTCGTCTACGGCAACCGCGCCTACGAGGACGCCCTCGTCGAGCTGCGCGACCTCGCCGTCGCGGCCGGCTTCCGTCCGGTGGCGGTGGCCGCGTTCGTCGGCGAACATTCCTATTCCCGCCCCGAAGCGCCGCTGGCTGCCGGCCGACCCGACGCGGACGACCTGCGCAAGGCGCGCGAGCTCGGTGAGTCGGTGGCCCGCCGGTTGGCCGCCCTGTCCTCGGTCGCAGAACTCGAGTCGCCGGAGGTTCCCGGGACCGTGCCCTACAAGGACCGTTCGCAGATGCCGGCGCTGACGCCCGAGTGGCTGGCCGACCGCTGCAGCGGGTGCGGCCGATGCGTCGAGGTCTGTCCGACCGGGGCGATTCCCGCGGACGGCACGGCGGCCGATGTCGGGCTGTGCACGCTCTGCTGCGCGTGCGTCAAGGTGTGCCCGGAGCAGGCGCGCGTGCTGGCCGGACCGTGGATGGACGCGGTCTCGGCCGCATTGACGAAGGCCTGCGCGACCCGCGACGAACCGGAGATCCATTGCTGATCCGTGGGCGGTCGGCGGCGCTTCCCCGGTGCCGCTGGCGGCCTGTGCAAACACAACTAACTTGAATCATTACAAGCCCGTAAAGCCTGCCCGGGCGCCCCGGAACCGAACATGACCGGTCATTGCATACTCGACGCCGCGTGCGTCGAGTCGCGTCTCTGTCGCAGCAACCGGCCTCAGATCCATCGAGGGAAAGGCGGCCGCCATGGAGGAGATGCACTCCCATGAGACCAGCGCCGAACTGACGCGTTTCGCCGCGGACATGAAGCGCCAGATCGTGGGTCAGGAGGCGGCGGTCGACCATCTCGTCGACAGTTTCAGCCGCGTCCTCGCGGGCATTCACGACCCCGAACGCCCGCTGTTGACGATGCTCTTTCTCGGCCCCACCGGTGTCGGCAAGACCGAGACCGTGCGGGCCCTCGCGGACCTCATCTTCGGCCGGCGACGCGGTTTCACCCGGATCAACTGCCAGGAGTATTCGGCGCAGTACAATCTGGCCAAGCTGCTGGGGTCGCCGCCCGGATACGTGGGTGGGGAGATCAAGCCGCTGCTGGCGCAGGACTCGATCGAACGGCCGCATCAGCAGGCGTCGGAAGAAGAGTGCGGCCTGGTGTGCAGCGAGAACGCCAAGCTCGGCGAGGCGTTCCCGGCCGAACCCGGCCGTTACCTCTCGCTGATCCTCTTCGACGAGATCGAGAAGGCGCACCCCAAGCTCTGGGACCTGCTGCTGGGCATGCTCGAGGATGGGATCGTCGTCCTCGGCAACAACCAGGAAACCGATTTCCGCCGATCGATCGTGGTGCTCACCTCCAACGTGGGCAGCGAAGCGATGGGCGTGCACCTGGCGCACGAGGGCATCGGTTTCGAGACCGGCGACAAGGAGGGCGACCACGATGCCGACGTCGAGCGTTCCGCCCTTCGCGCCGCCCGCAAGACGTTCCCGCAGGAGTTCATGAACCGTTTCGACGCGACGGTGGTCTTCAAGCCGCTCCACCGGGAGCATCTGGGACGCATCCTCGACAACCTGATCTCGCGCTTCCATCTGCGCTCCCTGCGCAGCGCCGAGCCGTTCCTGCTCGAACTGTCGCCCGCCGCGAAGGACTGGATCGTCGAACGCGGATTCAGCCCGCGCTTCGGGGCGCGGCCGCTGCAACGCCTGGTGGAGAAGGAGATCGTCACGCCTCTGTCGCATTACGTGGTCAGCCGGCGCATCCGTCGCGGCGACCTGATCCTCGTGGACGTGGCCGAGGTCGGGCTGAAATTCCTGCGCCGCGCCGCCAATCTGCCGGAGCACGCACCGAACAGGAAGCGCGAGGCGATGAAGCAGCGGGCGGCCAACGCCGCGGCCCAGGACGGCGGCGGCGAGCAGGAAGACATCACGGAGGAAGTCCGGCGGACCATGGCCACGGGCCAGGACACCGACTGACTCCGCGAACCATCGGAGTGAACCGGCCGGGAAGGAGGTGCTCCGCGCGGCAATGCCGGCCGCGTACAGACGTGGACCAGCGTTCATCAACGACCTGAGGAGAAGCCATGGGCCGGGACGTCGAACTTCAAGTCGATCTGCAGGAGGGATTCTCGGGTGAGGCCGTCACGGTCCACCTGGGGGGAGAGGAAATATGGCAGACCCCAGGAGCCAGGACACGGCTCCAGATCGGCCTGGCGGATTCGTTCGCCAAGGACGTGGCTCCGGGACGACATCGGCTGGACGTGCGGATCCCGTCGCGGGATCTCCACGCCGGCCTCGAACTGGACATCACGGGTCCCTGCTGGGTGCGCGTCAATCTGACCGACGGCGGTGAACTGATCGCCCTGGCCGGTGACGAGCCCCCCCGCTACGCCTGAGCGCAACGCGCCGCGAGGTCGTCTGGAATCTCTGCGGAGGTTCTATGATGCAGGAATACGACGACCGCGACCTTGACGAGACCAACCAGGATCTGGACATCCCCCAGCCGATTCCGGCAATCCCGTTACGGATGCGGATCAGCGGGACATACAACAGCTACGGGCCGACGATCATGCGGCAACCGGGACCGCCGATATCGTCGGTGCGGCCCGTGACGTCCATCGCCGGAACGGACTTCGACGATTCTTCCGGGATCACCATCGAGGACGAGCCGGGCTGGATCGACCCCACGGCGACCGCGACGATCGACGATACGGCCACCCTGTTGCCGTGGTTCGAACACGAAGAGCTGCGACTGGACGTCGACGGTCCGGACCCGCAGAACGTGGTCAGCGGCACCATCAAGCGGGGGCTGCGGCACCGCCTGCACTGGATCGCGAACCTGCGGCGCATCGCCGCCAACACCTGGACCGGCACCATCTGGTACCGCGACGGCGACACCAACCTCCTGCCCCAGACGCAGGTCACCATCCAGACCCGGCGGTCGCTGTTCCTGCGCCGGCGCAACGTGCGCGCGATCTTCCACGGCGGCGGGACTGTCCGTCGCGACCGCAGGTACCGGTTCCGGAGCAACTACTTCCACAACGTCGAGTTCGAGTACGACCGCGAGACCGGCGTCACGCCCGTGACCACCATCGACACCCACGCACATCCCAACCGTCCGGCCACGCTGCCGGCGCAGAACCTGAGCATCGCCGGTGCGTACCGCCGCGCGGGCTTCCGGGTGACCAGCGGCGGCGAGTCCGACGTGCCCAGCGCGCTGTCGATCGGCAACGGGGATCCGCGCTGGGACGACAACGAACTCCACGACGCCATGCAGACCTACTGGTCGCGCTTCGAGAGTCGCGCGCAGTGGGCCATGTGGGTGTTCTTCGCGAAGCAGCACGTGATCGGCGACTCGCTCGGCGGTCTCATGTTCGACGACATCGGGCCGAACCATCGCCAGGGCACGGCGATCTTCTACGATTCGTTCATCAAGAACGCGCCCGCCACGGAGGCCAACCCGCAAGCCTACACCGACCGCATGCGATTCTGGACCGCATGCCACGAAATGGGCCACGGGTTCAACCTGGCGCACAGCTGGCAGAAGGACCACCCGTTCGGCTCGAGCTGGATCCCGCAGACCAACGACAACGCCGCGCTCAGCTTCATGAACTACCCGTTCCGCTATCCCGGCGGCCAGGGGTCGTTCTTCGGCAGCTTCGAGTACCGTTTCACCGACCGCGAACTGCTGTTCTTGCGGCACGCGCCCAGCCGGTTCGTGCAGCCCGGCAACGCGAACTGGTTCGAGGACCACGCGTTCGAGAACGCCGAGGTCGAGGACTATCCGATGTTCCGGCTTCACCTGCGGACCAACCGTGTCCGCAACGTCTGCCGGTTCCTCGAGCCGGTGCGTGTCGAGCTGAAACTGGAGAACGTCTCGGGCGCCGCGCAGACCGTCGACAGCAACATCCTCGACAACCTCGAGCACCTCACGCTCTGCACCCGGCGCCAGGGTGATCGCGCGCATCAGGTCATTCCGCTGGCGCAGCGGTGTCGCGACGTGGATCTGACCACGCTGGACGCCGGTCGGTCGCTGTACACGACCATCGACGTGAGTTTCGGCCGCGGCGGTTGGACCATCGCCGAACCGGGGCACTACCTGATCCAGGCGTCCCTCGACCTGGAGGGCGTGGACGTGGTGTCCAACCCGCTGGTGATGACCGTACGGACGGCCGAAACGCGGGACGAGGAGATCCTGGCCCAGGATGTCTTCAACGACGAGGTGGCGCGCGTGCTGACCTTCCGCGGCAGCAACGTGCTGACCGGTGGGATGGCGATCCTGCAGCAGGTGACCGACCAGATCGGCGACAACCCGCTGGCCCGCTTCGCCAACCTCTGCCTGGGGCGCACCACGATGCGCAACTACAAGCTCATCCAACTCGACGACACGCTCCGAACCGGGATGACGTCCGCGACAGCGGCGGGGGCCAAGGTGAAGATCTTCAAGGCGGATGTCGAGGCCGCGCGTCGGCACCTGGAGACCGCCCTGATCACCAAGCTCGGCGATGCGGCGGACACCTTCGGGCATGTGGGTCTGCGCTCGGAGATCGACACCGCGACCGTCTGGCTGAGCGAGCTGGGCGACAACGATGCGGCGGCGACGATGCAGACGCAGATGGCCAAGACGTTCAAGAAGCGGAACGTCCTGAAGTCGGTCGTCACGGAGATCCAGGAGAGGAGCACGACGTACAAGAAGGGCCGCGAGCTCGAGGCCGAGAACTAGCGGCGCGGCCGCAACGGGCGGCGGGAGTGTTTACCTTCCCGCCGTCCTATGGTTGGATACTGTCGGAAGATCGACGACCGCGGCCGGCGCGGTCCGCGACAAACACAATCTTCGAGGCACAACCAGACGAAAGCGGGTCCAGTGTCGCGGGAGCTTGTCCTTGCCGCAGCGGCCATCGCCGTCCTCAACCTGCCGTTCGGATGCTGGCGTGCCGGTGTGCGCAAGCTCTCGCCGGCTTGGTTCCTGGCCGTCCACGTGCCGGTGTTGCTCGCGGTCGGCGTGCGCCTGGGTCTCGGCGTGGGCCTCCGGTGGACGACCTTCCCCGTCCTGGTGGCCGCGTTCGCGACCGGTCAATTCCTCGGTGGCCGCCTCCGCCGGTTCTTGGGCTGACGACGCGCGCTGCGCCCCGCCGCGGAAAGCATACTGGACAAATATCGATTTACGCCGCCGCCGATTGAATGTAGCGTGTCGTCATGTGCCGGACATTCCAACCCGTCCGGCCGGGAGGAGAACCCAACGATGACCAAGCCCAAAAGTGGCTGCGTCAAGCCGACGCGGGGACCAATCGTCAACGACGAGGGTTCCGCCACCGGCACGGCGACCGCCACCGCCCAGGAGGTGCCCAGTATGCAGGCCAAGGTCGGACACCCGGCGATCGATTTCGAGGCGACCGCCTACGTTCATGGACAGGGATTCCAGCCCGTCACGCTGAGCGACTACAAGGGGAAATGGCTCGTCCTCTGCTTCTATCCCGGCGACTTCACGTTCGTCTGACCCACCGAATTGGCTGCGGTCGCAGCCCTTCATGACGAATTCCAGGCGCTGGGCGTGCAGGTGCTCTCCCTGAGCACCGACAGCCATTTCGTGCACAAGATCTGGCAGCACGAGGAACTGATGAAGATGGTGGACGGCGGCGTGCCGTTCCCCATGCTCTCGGACTCCGGCGGTCGGATCGGAAAGCTGTACGGCGTGTACGAGGAGGCCGCGGGCGTGGATATCCGCGGTCGGTTCATCATCGATCCGGAGTTCAATATCCGGGCGATGGAGGTCCTGACGCCCGAGGTCGGGCGCAATCCGGCGGAACTGCTGCGCCAGGTGAAGGCCTTCCAGCACGTGGTCGAGACCGGCGAGGTGACGCCCTCGGGTTGGGAGCCCGGGGACAAGACGCTCACGCCCGGGCCCGAACTTGTGGGCAAGGTGTGGGAGCAGTGGAAGCCGTAGGTTTTCGGACCGGCGATTGTCGTGGCGGGGTCGCCTTGCCGGTGGCTCCGTCACTCTCTGGACTCTTTACTCCGATATCCGTCTGATGTAGCCTGCAGGCCTGCGTCCGTCGCGTGCAGCCAGGCCCTTGCGTCGAGGAGGATCGACAGTGAACGAGTCCGTGCCGTTGCTTCGCCGGAGGCTCCAGCTCGGCGAGGCCGAGATCACGTTGCGGCGGGATTTGCACGGTCTGACCGACGATGTGCTCGAACTGCTCAAGACATACCGCGGCCTCGTGACCGAAGAAGTGGACGGAGTCGTCCGGGCGTTCTACGAGCACCAGGTCGCTCTGCCCGAGGTCGTGGGCGTGATCGGCGACGAGGTCGTGCTCGACCGCCTGCGCGGATTCCTCCGCCGCTACATCCTCCAGCTCTTCGACGGCCGCTGCGATCTCGTCTACATCGACAACCGCCTGGCCATCGGCCAACGGCACGAGCAGATCGGCATCGCGCCCAAGCTCTACCTGGCGGCCGTGCGGAAGCTGCGGGAATTGATCGACGCGGTGCTGGATCGGCGGCTGGCGCCTGCCGCCGCCGCGGGGGCGCGCCGGGCCGTCGATCGTCTCCTGACCTTCGACGCCACCCTGGTGATCGACACCTACATCGACGGCCTGATGCACGAGGTCGAGACGGCGCGGCGGCAGCTCCAGGAGCACGCCGGCAACCTCGAGCGCACGGTCGCGCGCCGGACCGCCCAGCTCGAGGAACTGGCCCGCCGCGATCCGCTGACCGACCTCTACAACCCGCGCGCCCTGCGCGAACTGCTGGAACGGGAGCTGTCGGGAGCCCGGCGCGCCGGGCGGCCCTTGTCGCTCGCCTACTTCGATGTCGACAACTTCAAGCAGATCAACGACACGCACGGCCACCAGACGGGCGACGAGGTCCTGGAGTGCGTCGGAAGGGTCCTGAGGGCGACGTGCCGCGAGGTGGATATCCCTTGCCGCTACGGCGGCGACGAGTTCTGCATCGTCGTGGTCGACGGCGATCTGGATCACGCCGAGGTGCTCTGCCGGCGCGTGATCGAGGCGTTCGACAGCGAGTGCCCGGGCGTCACGTTCAGCATCGGGCTGGCGCAGACGGGGCCCGCCTCCCACGGTTCGCTCGACGAGCTGTTCGCGGCCGCCGATCGTAAGATGTACGAGGCCAAGAAGGAGCCGGGATTCCAGATCCGGCGCTAGGAGCAATCATGCAACCGGAGAAGACCATCGCGCTGGTGGCCCACGACCACCGCAAGCCGCAGCTTGCCGAGTGGGTGGCGTTCAACGCCGGCACCCTGAAACGACACCGCCTGGTCTGCACCGGCACCACCGGCGGTGTGATCGCCGGCGTGCTGGGCGACGACGGCAACATCGTGCGGCTCAAGAGCGGACCGCTCGGCGGCGACCAGCAGCTCGGCGCGATGATCGCCGAGGGCCGCATCGACGTGCTGATCTTCTTCTGGGATCCCATGGAGCCGCAGCCGCACGACGTCGACGTCAAGGCGCTGCTGCGGATCGCCGTGGTCTACAATATCCCGGTGGCGAACAACCGTTCGACGGCCGACTTCCTGGTGTCTTCGCCGCTGCTTGGAGAGGCTTACGAGCCTCGAGGCACCAATTACGACGACTACATCAAGCGGCAGCTGAAGTGATCCGGGTCGGCATCGGTGTCGAATCCGCTGGTCTGAAGGCCGTTCAGTGCATATCTTGGCCGTTCCGCCCGCCCTCGGACCAGATATCACTCCACGACCCAGACCCGACCTCGGTACTCCGCCTCTCGACATGACGTCGCCGGCGGCCCGGATCCGTCGACCCGGAAGGAAGCCATGTCCAGCGACGCAATCACGTTCCCCGATCTCGACCTCATCGAACCGGTGCTCCAGGCACTGGACGATATGGGGCATACCGTGCCGACGCCGATCCAGGCGCAGATGATCCCGCATGTGCTGGCGGGGCGTGATGTCGTGGGCCAGGCCCAGACGGGCACCGGCAAGACAGGCGCCTTCGCGTTACCGCTGCTCTCGTTGCTGGATCCCGAGCTGAGCAACCCGCAGGTCCTGGTGCTGACGCCCACGCGCGAGCTGGCCATGCAGGTCGCCGGCGCGTTCGAGGAGTACGCCGCGCGCATGGAGGGGCTCAAGGTTCTCGCCGTCTACGGCGGCTCGAACTACACCCACCAGTTGCGGAGTCTGCACCGCGGAGTGCACGTCGTGGTCGGTACGCCGGGCCGGGTCATGGATCACATGCGCCGCGGCACGCTGATCCTGGACGACCTCTCCTGCCTCGTCCTCGACGAGGCCGACGAGATGCTTCGCATGGGCTTCATCGACGACATCACGTGGATCCTGGACCAGACGCCGCCCGACCGGCAGGTCGCGCTGTTCTCGGCCACCATGCCGCCGGCGATCCGGCGCATCGCCCGCAGCCATCTCAACGACCCCGAGGAGATCACGATCGAGGGCCGCACCACGACGGTGGAGGCCACTCGCCAGCGCTATATCCTGCTGAGCCAGTCGCGCAAGCCGGAGGCGCTGGGCCGCGTGCTCGAGGCCGAGGACGCCGACGGCGTGCTGGTTTTCGTGCGCACCAAGGCCGCCACCGTGGAGGTCGCCGAGGCTCTGGTGGCCCGCGGACACGCCGCCGCCGCGCTCAACGGCGACATGCCGCAGGATCTGCGCGAGCGCACGGTCGATCGGTTGCGTCGCGGCAAGCTGAACATCCTGGTCGCCACCGACATCGCCGCCCGCGGTCTCGATGTCGATCGTCTCAGCCATGTGATCAACTACGACATCCCCTACGACGTCGAGGCTTACATCCATCGCATCGGCCGCACCGGCCGCGCCGGCCGCGAGGGCGACGCCATCCTGTTCGTGGCCCCCGATCAGCGCCGGCTCCTGCGCACCATCGAGCACACCACCAAGCAGCGGATCGAGCGCATGGATCCGCCCGACGCCGACGCCATCAACGCCCGGCGGATCGCGCATTTCCAGCAGCGGATCACCGAGGCGCGCGAAACGCTTTCGCAGCTCGGACTCTTCGCCGACATCATCCACAGCTACTGCGCCGAGCACGACGTGCCGGAGCTGGAGGTTGCCGCCGCATTGGCGCAGCTGGTCCAGGGCGACGAGCCGCTCCTGGCGCAGGATCTCTCGCGCGTGGCGTGGATCGACGCGGGTTCCGATCCGGACCGGCGCGGACGCGGCGGCGACCAGCGCGGTCACCGTCAGTCGCCGATGCAGCAGGGCTTCGAGCGCTACCGCGTGGCGCTGGGCCGGGTGCACGGCGTCAAGCCGGGCAACCTCGTCGGCGCCATCGCCAACGAGGTCGGCATCCAGGGACGCGCGATCGGGCGCATCGACATCCTGGACGAGCACAGCATGGTGGACCTGCCTGCAGGTATGCCCGACCACGTCCTGACCCGCCTGCAGAAGGTGCGCGTCTTCGGCGTACCGCTGCAGATGACGAAGTGCGACGATGCCGACGCTCCGCCGGCCCGGCACTACAAGCGCGGCGGTGGGTCGTTCGGTCCGCGCCAGCCTCGTCGGCCCCGCTGATCGGTGCGGCCGGCCGCGATCGACGATGCTGGTCAGGCGGCGCTGAGTCTGCTAGGGTTCTCGCCGCCGAGAACCGCTGGTCAACTCGAGGAGTGAAACATGGCCCCGCCGCGCATCCCCGTCGATGAATTCCAGACGCGCTGTCATTACCTCTGGGACAGCCGCTGGCTGGTGCTGACCGCCGGCGACCTGAAAGCCGAACGCTTCAACATGATGACCGTGGCCTGGGGCAGTTTCGGCACCATGTGGAGCCGGCCGTTCGCCCAGGTCGTGGTCCGGCCCACGCGCCACACCTACCGGTTCATCGAGGAGTTCGACACCTTCACCCTCTGCGCGTTTCCCGAGGCGTGCCGACCCCTCCTGAGCCTGCTGGGGTCGAAATCCGGCCGCGACATCGACAAGGTCCGGGAGTCGGGCCTGACGCCGTTGCCGTCGCTCGCGGCGGCGGCGCCCGGATTCGCCGAGGCTGAATTGATTGTCGAGTGCCGCAAGATCTACTCGGACGACTTCGACCCGAAACGGTTCCTCGATCCGGCAATCGAAAAGAAATACCCGCAAAAGGACTACCACCGCGTCTATTACGGCGAGATCCTGGCCGTTCGCGGGACGGGAGAATACAGGGTCGATTGACCCTGACGTCCTTGCCGTCCCGATGTTCTGGCGCGTACGTGACGGGGGAGCTAACGTGTATAGTGAGTAGCTGCCCTGATCAACGTTCCGCGTCGTTCAGAGTCCACCCCGGCCATGGAGTTGCCATGGGTCACGCCCCCGTCCATTCGTTCCACATTCCGGTCATGGGTACCGGTTTCACGCTCGACACGCCGCTGAAGGTCGCGCGATATGGCATCTCCTCGGTCGTCTCCCTGGTGGACGATGTGCTCATCGAACAGATGCGCCGCCGGATCAGCGCCGAGAACGGCGAGGCCTTCGAGCCCATCGAGGACGGCGAAGACGATTTCCGCGCGCGCCGCATCACCGCGTATCTCGATCTGCTCGACACACTGGTCGAGCGACAGATCGCGCGTGTGCGGTCGGCCGTGTTCGAGAAGGGCAGCGACATCGTCCGCTACTTCGAGCTGTTGCCGCCGTCGCCGCTGAAGGATCTCTACCTGCACATGCAGCGCGCGGCCGACCCCGACGAGCGTCACCGCCTCCAGGACGAGCTGCGCGGGCGTGTCGTGCCCGGCGCCATCGACGTGAACATCATGACCAAGCTCGACCGCGACACCGACCGGCGCGGCAGGCCGCTGCCCGAGCGCTGCTCGGACGCGCTGAGCGCGCTGCGCGGCTTCATGAACAGCCGCCTGCGATCCTCGATTGTCCTGTCGGCAGGCATGAACCGCCGGCTGTTCTCGTACATGGCCGAGTTCGCCGACGTCTTTCCGGACGAGCACGGCGAGCTCCGCAAGCGCATCATCCTCAAGGTGAGCGACTACCGTTCCGCGATGATCCAGGGCAAGCTGCTGGCCAAGCTGGGCCTGTACGTGTCCGAGTACCGCATGGAATCCGGCCTCAACTGCGGCGGCCACGCTTTCGGCGGCAAGGGACACCTCATGGGCCCGATCCTCGAGGAGTTCCGGACGGAAAAAGCCCGCCTGGCCGACACCCTGCGCGGCGTGCGCCAGCGCGCCCTGACCGCTCTCGGCCGCGGCGATGCAGCCGAGCCGCAGCCGGCGCGGCTGACGGTGCAGGGCGGCATCGCCACCGCCGAAGAGGACGAGATGATACGCCGGCATTACGAGGTCGACGGCACGGGCTGGGGGACGCCGTTCCTGTTCTGTCCGGAGGCCGTCAATCTCGATGAGGAGAGTCTCCGTCGTCTCGTCAAGGCCGGCGAGGACGACATCCATCTGAGCGGCGCATCGCCGCTGGGCGTACCGTTCTGGTCACTGAAGACTTCGACCAGCGAGGATGCGCGCCTGCGCCGGATCGCCACAGGCAAGCCCGGCAGCGCTTGCCCCAAGGGTTATCTGGTGTCCAACACCGAGTTCACCGCGGTTCCCATCTGCACGGCCAGCCGCGCCTACCAGCGACGCAAGCTCGAGCAGATCGCCGGCGCCGCCCTCAGCGAGCACGAGCGCAAGCGCCAGCAGGATGTGGTCCTCGCCCGCGCCTGCATCTGCAACGATCTTGCCGGCGGCGCCACCATCACGCACGACATCGAGCCAGACGCCCGCACGGCGGTCTGTTGCGGGCCGAGCGCCGCCTATTTCCAGCAACCGGTGACCCTGCGCGAGATGATCGACCACATCTACGGTCGTGCGCGCCTGCCGATTGCGCCGAATCGTCCGCATATGCTGCTCAAGGAGCTGTCGCTCCACGTGACGCGGCTCCGCGACGACATGAAGGAACACGCGCTGGACCCGGATCACAGGCCTTTGCGCGTCCTCGCGGAGTGCCGTGAGAACCTGCGTCAGGGCGTGGAGTACTATCGGGAGATGGCGTGCCATCTGGTGGCCGACCGACGAGAGGCCTTCCTCGAGCGGCTCGACGCGCTGCACCGCGAGATCGAATCGTTGCGGCTCGAGGAAGTCGGTGGAGGCCCGGCGGCCCGCTGACCCGCGCAGGAATCGCTGGCCGATCGGCGCCGGGAATGGCATGCTGTGGCTCCCCGGCCGATCCCGGTCGGCTCCTCGGTCATCGGAGGTGGGTGCTTGCGCGTGCTGCTGTTCTTGCCCCTGCTGTGCGCCCTGGCGGGCTGCGGCGGCGACGATCCGGCCCAGCCTGACCCGAACGACCAAGCGTTCCCGGTCGAATTGCGCTTCATCAACGACGACGCGGACGAGGTCATCATCGCGGGAATCCGCGGCAAGGTCGAGGTCCCGGGCGAGACGACCCCGCGTCAACTCCTGCACAACTGGCAGCGTCCGGCCCGCGGCGACACGCTGGTCCTGATCGCCGACGAGACGATTCCCACCGGTAGCGTGATCGAGGCCTGGTACATGGTGTGCGCCTCCTGGAGCACCGGGGCCGAATCCACCTGGCGCGTGTGGGCCGCTGATCCCGACACCGCCCACACCGCCGCCGACGCACGGCAAGTCTTCCGGTGGCCGAGCGACCGCTTCAACCTGACTGAAATCCCGTTTCCCCCGCCGACGCGCCGATGATCCCGCGCGGGCGGCGTGGTATTGCCCCGCCGACAGCCCGTGCGTACGATGACGTGGAGTTCCGACACGGATGTCGCAACGCGGAGACGACCATGCCCTGCAGCTACCACTTCTCCGGCAACCGGGTCCTCGTCTGTGTTTTCGAGGGGCAATACTCCCTGGAGGAGACGCTGGTCGTTTTCAAGGCCGGGTTGAACGACGACCGAGCAGCCGGCGGGGTCGAGATTCTCATCGACGTCACCAGGTCGGTTGCCGTCAAGAGTCCCGACGATTTCCGCCGCGTCGTGCGGGAGATCAATCGGCATGAGAACTTTCACCGGCGCATCGCCGTGGTTTCCGACAAGGACGATCCGCTGCGGTACGGACTTTCGCGGCAGTTCGCCGCCCTGACCTCGCTGGACGGCGTCCCCATGGAGGTCTGCGATTCGATTTCCGCTGCTCTGTCCTGGCTCCTGCAAGAGGATGCCCAGGAAGACGTCGAATAGTCTTCAGGAGGTTCCCATGCCCCGTCTGCGTCTGTGGTCGGTGTTGCCGATCCTGTTGCTTGTCTCTGCCTGCGCCGGCCGCCACGGCGACCAACCCACACCCGGGGACGCCACGCGAACGCACATCGGCCAGATGGCGCCGCCGGTGGTCGTGACCACCCTCGACGGTGAGCGATTCGACCTCGCCGAACAGCGAGGCAAGGTGGTGCTCGTGAATTTCTGGGCCACGTGGTGCCCGCCGTGCCGACAGGAGATGCCGCAACTGCGTGACCGGATCTGGGCGCGTTTCCGCGATGAAGCGGATTTCTCGATGATCTCGATCGCCCGTGAGGAGACCGCCGAGGTCATTGGTCCGTTCGTGGCGAAGTTCGGGTACGCCTGGCCGTTCGCGCCGGATCCGGACCGGGCGGTCTACGCGCAGTACGCCGACGCCTTCATCCCGCGCAACTTCGTCGTCGGGCGTGACGGTTCGATCCTCTGGCAGGGCGAAGGATTCGAGGAGTCGGAGTTCGCGTCGATGGTCGAGATGCTGGCCGCCCGGCTGGGGGCCGAACCGTGAACGCGCGCGGCGCCCTCGTCGGCTACGCCGAACCCTCGGCAGGGTCCGTCTAGCCCAGCAGACGGTCGCCGTTGGGCATGAGGTCGTCCGGCGGCGGATAGCCTCGCTCGTCGCGGAAATTGTATCGCTGGCAGGGCCGCCGCTGCTCACCCTTGCAATAGACCTTGATGACGGCTTCGATGGTGTCCGGCATCGTGTCTCGGAATTTTTCGAGGAACGGACACGATTCGAATATAGGACAGATATTCATGACGCTCGGTGATCCCTTGTTATGTGGATGTTGGTGGAAACTAGTGTGGCGCTTTACCTGAAGTCTAGGGGAAACTTTAGATGTCGGCGTTCCGTTTTTGAATCGTGACTAGATATATTTGACCACCTATACGGTGTGGCGCGTACCGGGCAGTGCCGAGGGCGGGGGACATGGACTCGCGACCACGGGAGAGGGCGCCGCGAACCACATTTTCCTCGGCACACGCGAGATGCTACATTGGCGGGACTCTGGCGAAAGGCGATTCATGCTCGGTCCTGCCGCTCTTTCCTTGATCCCAGCCGCGATCATCCCGGCGGCCTTGACGGCCGCCGCCATCCAGTCCCGACGCGAGGGCGACACCCGGGCCGCCGGTCGATTGTTCGGCCTGGCCCCGTTGCTGGCCGCGCCCTGGTTCATCGCCGGATTGGTGTCTGCTCCCTGGGCGATCTGGTTCGCGATCGTCCCGCTCGGCGGCTCGGTGCTGCTCCTGATCGCGCTCCTGCTGCCGCTCGGCAATCCCGCGGTCGCGGCCGACCCCGTATCGGAGATCCGCCTCGACGAGCGGGACACCATGTTCTCCCGACACGAACTCGTGCCGGGCAGTGATCGCGAGGCGCGCCATTACGCACGACGCCCGGAGCACCGCGCGCAGGACGAATCGTGGCGCCGACGGCCGGGCCTGCTGGCTCCCGGAAGCGGCTGCTACGATCCGCTGCAGTTCGGGGCCGCGAGCGCCAGCGTCACCGCCCTGGAGGCGCTGAGGCCGTTGGTCGACGGCAAACCCGCGCCGGAGCGGATCGATCTCGATCCGCACGAAGCCACGACCTTCCTCAAGGGATGGTCATTGCGGCTGGGGGCACTGGACGCAAGGATCACCCGACTGCAGCCGCACCATCTCTACGGCGTTTCCGGACGCGCGGAGCGCTACGACCAGCCCGTGACGCTCGATCATCCCTGGGCGCTGGCGATCACGACGCCGATGGCGAAGGATGCGCTGGATCATGCGCCGGCCGGGCCGGTGATCATGGAGTCGACGCAGCAGTATCTGGCGGCGGGCGCCGTGGCGGTGCAACTGGCGTTGCTGATCCGCGAACTGGGCTGGCGCGCGCGGGCCCACATCGACGGCAACTACCTGCTCTGCTGCCCGTTGGTGGCGAGGGACGCCGGACTCGGCGAAATCGGCCGTATGGGACTGCTGATGACTCCGACGCACGGGCCGCGGGTGCGGCTGGCGGTCGTGACGTGCGACCTGCCGCTGGAGGCCGACGCGCGTCGTTGCGATCCCACGGTGCACGACTTCTGCCGGCTCTGCCGGAAATGCGCCGATGTCTGTCCGAGCGACGCAATTCCGCACGGGGAACCCGGACCGGTGGACGGGGTTCACCGGTGGCGGATCGATCAGGCGCGTTGTTACGAGTTCTGGTGCCGGGTGGGGACCGACTGCGGCCGCTGCATGCAATCCTGCCCCTACAGCCATCCCGAAACCTGGCTGCACCGGCCGGTGCGGTGGCTGATCCGTCGGTCGCATCTGGCGCGGCGGCTCTCCCTGTTCGCCGACGACTTTCTCTACGGGCGCCGCCCGCCGGCGAAAGTCCCTTCCGGATGGTGGATCGGGCGGGGTTGACGTGCGGTGTTGCGCGGGTGGAGTTTTCTTTGAAGCATTAGCGGGGAAGACCGATGTCGCTGTTCCCCGCGTGATGCGGTCGGTAACATGATTCTCGGAGGCCGATTGACCATGGCTGCGGATTCCCATTCGGTGACGGACACCGCCCTGCCCATCTGCATCGCGCACCGCGGTGCGAGCGGTCAGGAGCCCGAAAACACCCTGCGTTCCTTCGCGCGCGCCTTCGAGCAGGGGGCGACCTGGTGCGAACTGGATGTCTACTGCGTCGAGGACCGTCTGCTCGTGTTCCACGACGACACCCTCGATCGCACGACCGACGGTCACGGTCCGATCATGGGTTGTACGCTGGGAGACCTGCGCGCGCTCGACGCCGGCGACGGCCAGCGGATCCCGTTCCTGGAGGAGGTCCTGGAACTGGCGGCGGGTCGGGTTCGTCTGAACATCGAATTGAAGGGGCCGGGAACCGCGGCGCCGACCATCGCGATGCTGCAGGACGAGGTGGCGGCCGGTCGTTGGCAGCCCGGCCAGCTCCTGCTTTCGAGTTTCGACTGGGACATGCTGGCCGAGGCACGACGGCTGGAACCGGCCATCCCGGTGGCGCCGCTGGGCGGCAAGGGCGTCGGCAGTGAGATCATGGACGTCGCCGAGCGGCTGGAAGCGGAAGCGATCCACGTCTCGCGCTGGTCGGCGCGGGCCAAGCTGGTCGAATCGGCGCACCGACACGGTCTTGCCGTGCGGGTCTACCCGATCAACCTGCAGTGGGAATACGAACTCATGGTGCGTCTGGGAGTCGACGGGATCTTCACCGATTATCCCGGTCGCGCCCTGGCCTGGGGAGCCCAGGCTCCATCGGTGACCTGACCAGTCTCCCGATCGTTGCCGAACTTGGCGCAAAGCGCACCGTGCCCTATCGTTGTCGGATCCCGTCGCCATCATGGAGGATGCTCGAGTGCCGCGGTCCCGTTATCCTGCCCCCGTCGTTACCGTTGTCCTGTTGTTGCTCGCCGCCGTGGCGACGCCGGTCTTCGGCGCGCAGACCGCGCCTGCGGACAGCCTGCGCCCGTGCTGGGAGAACGACCTCCTGGGTTCGGCGACGCTGTCGTTGAGTCAGTTCTCGTCGTGGGCGGAGGGCGGCTCGGATTCGCGAACCTGGGGGCTCAGTTCCATCGGAACGTTCCGCCGGCACGGTCGCTCGACCGAGTGGACCACGAATCTGCGGCTCGAGTACGGCGAGGTCGACAGCGAGGAGAACGGCTCCCGCAAGAACATGGACAAGATCTTCGGCGACACCGTGATGCGGTTCAACGCGCAGCGGCTGGTCAGACCGTACGTGGCGGCGTCGGTGAAGACGCAGTTCGCTACGGGCTACGATTACGACAAGGATCCGGCCGCGGCGGTGTCGGGCTGGCTGGATCCGCTGGTGCTGACCGAGAGCGGCGGCGCGGGCGTCAACGTCAAGCCGTGGCTCGTGCAGCGTGTCGGGGCGGCACTGAAGCAGACCGTGACCGACCGCTACCGCACCTGGAGCGACGACACCGACACGCCCGCGGTCGAGAACGTTCGTTCCGAGGGCGGCCTGGAGGTCGTCAGCGAACTGGACCGGAAAGTCAACGGCACGCTCCGGCTCCGGTCGCGGATGGCGCTGTTCTGGGGGCTGGAGAACCTCGAGGAGCCCGACCTGGACTGGTCCTCCGATGCCATCCTGCAGGCGTGGAGGTGTGTCGGGGTGAATTACCGGGTGCAGGTGGTCTACGACGACGACGTTTATCCCGGCGTGCAGACCAAGCAGGTGCTGGGCGTGGCGCTCAACCTCGACCTGCTCTGATTGCGCCGGGAGCGGGTCGTCTTGACATTCCCGCCGGCCGCGCTAACCTCGCCACGGAACCTCAAACCTGGGAAATGGATGCAATGCACAAGAAGGATCTGCGCTTCATCGCTTTCGCGCTGCTGATGCTCCTGCTGGCCGGGGTCGTTCCGGCCGCGGAGGAGACCGAGATTCCGCTCATCGACGGTGATTTCGCCTCGGCGCTCCTGGTCGATGCGCGGTCGGGTCTGCCGCTGGCCGGCAAGAATCCCGATCAGCGCCGGCAGCCGGCGTCCATGCTCAAGATGATGACTGAACTGATCGTGCTCGAGCATGTGGACGACGGCGACATGGCGATGACCGACACGGTCAAGGTCTCGGCGCGCGCCAGCCGCATGGGCGGATCGCAGGTGTACCTGAAGCACGGCGAGGAATTCACGGTCGAGGAGTTGCTGGCGGCGCTGGCGATCCACTCGGCCAACGACGCCGCGGTGGCGCTGGCCGAACATACCGCCGGGAGCGTCGAGGCGTTCATCGACCAGATGAACCTGAAGGCCCGCGACCTGGGGATGACCAGCAGCGAGTTCCACAGCGTGCACGGACTGCCGCCGGCGCGGGGGCAGCTGCCGGATCTGACGACGGCGCGCGACATGACGCTGCTCGCGCGCGCGCTGCTCGAGCACGACGAGGCGCTGCACTGGTCCAGCCAGAAGACCGCGCCTTTCCGCGACGGTAAGTTCACGCTCTACAATCCCAACAAGCTCGTCGGCAACTATCGAGGGCTGGACGGCCTGAAGACCGGCTACCACGGTCAGGCCGGCTACTGCGTCACCGCCACGGCGGTCCAGAAGGACGTGCGCCTGCTGTCGGTGGTGATGGGATGTTCGTCCGACCGTGGTCGGGCCACCGAGACGACGCGCTTGCTCGGCTACGGCTTCAATCGGTATCGTCAGGTCACGCTGATGACTGCTGATCAGGTCGTCGAGGGTTCGGTCGTCGTGGAGGGTGGCCGGGACGGCGAGGTCGGGCTGATCAGCGCCGCCGCGCTGGCGGTCGCCGTGCCGCGCGACCGGGAAGCGGATATCGAGGTGCGGCGGGAGATCACCGGACCGCTACGCGCGCCTGTCGCCGCCGGAGAGAAGCTGGGCGAGGCTGTGGCTGTCCTGGACGGTTACGAACTGGGTCGCGTCGATCTTCTCGCCGCCGATACCGTGGAGAAGGGCAACTGGTGGCACCGCCTGTTCCGTTGACCCGGACCCGGTGGAATGACGCGGGGGAACTCCGATGGTGCGTGCGCGATGGACGGCCCGGCTGCTGAACCTGGGACTAGGGTTGCTGACCCTTCTCTGTTTTGCGGCCTGCCAGCCGGGGACGCGACGGATCGTGGATTTTCCCGCCGACGTGCGCTTCGCCGCCGACAGCGACTCGCTGGGACTGGCGGCGCATTTGGCCCTGCCGGCGTCCGTTCGGGACGCGCGGACCCGCGAGGCGGATATCTGGCGCCGGCGCGTGGTTTTGGCCGAGGATATCACCGTTGAACTGCAGGCCTTGCGAACGGTCGTCGGACTCGATCCGACGGACGCCGCGTCGTGGCTGCAGCTGGCCCGGCGGACCCGCTGGTTCGGCGATTACATCCAGACCGAGGACGCGCTGACGGCTTGCCGCGAGGCCGTGCGCCATCTGGCGACGGGACGGCACGAAGTCGCAGGCCGCGCCGCCGTCTGCGAGTCGTGGTTGCGCTATGATCGCGGCGACTGGAAGCGGGGTCGGGCCTGGGCCGACAGCGCGTCCGCGCACGGCGCCGACGACGACGAGGTCCAGCTGCTGCGGGCGTTGCACCTGGCCGGCCTGGGCCGGAATCGCAAGGCCGAGGACATCGCCTATCGCTTCGCCGACCGCGATCATCGCGCGCACTGGATCTACGGCGTCTCCTTCTGGCGCCGCGGCGGCCCGCAGCCCGGGCACGGCATCTTCACCGGCACGGCCGGCTCCGTCTCTTCCGGCGCCACCGATTTCGTCCAGGGCGAGATGCGGCCGACCACCGTGCGCGCCGCCGAATGCTATCGCGATTTCGGCGCCGTCGAGGAACAGCTCGGCAACTGGTGGAATGCCGAACAGAAGTACGAGTTCTCGGCCGGATTCGTGCCCGACCTGGATCGCGCCAGCGTGGCGCGCGTGGCGCATCCGCCGCTGGGCCGTAGCCCGGGGGACGCCGCGATGCCGGTGTGGTTGTCGTACGACCGATACTACGTGACCGGATCGCTGTCGGCGTACACGGCGCTGGCGCACGCGCGGTATGAAGCGGCACTCTCGCCGGGCGAACGCGAGTTCTGGGGCGCGTCGGTCCTGGACGCGGTCGGCACGCTGGTGCGTCTGGACATCGACATCGCCTGGGCGCGACGCGCCCGCGGCCTGGTCCTCGCCGATTACGTCGGCAAGCAGGGGCAGGCGCGCGTAGATCTGGAGGCTGCCCTGCGCTGGTTCGACCGCCACAGCGTCGATGACCTGCGCACCATGACCACGCTGGCGCACCTGTACCTCGAGGCCGACCGCCCCGCCCGCGCGCGCCCCATCCTGGAGCGGGCCTCGCAGCTGGCGCCCGAGGACGCGCAGGTCTGGAGCGACCTGGGCCTGTCGTACATCGAGCTCGGCGAGGTCGAGCCCGCGCTGGCGGCGCTGCGGCGCGCCCTCGATCTGGACGAAGATCTCGCAGTCGCCTGGTACAATCGCGGGTTGCTCCGCTATCACCTGGAGGATCTGCCCGGCGCCGTGTCCGACCTCGAACGCGCCCACGAGCTGGCTCCGGAGAACGCCGAGATCATGGGGCTCCTCAAGCAATTGCGGAAGCGGCTGGGCAAGCCGGACGCGCCGTCTTCGTGACGCGTGCGGCCCGCGTGTTTTTTCTGGCCAGGATCTCCGCCGTCCCCTTACCATCTCCGCTGAAAGAACCTTGACGGCTTTCTCCCAGTGGAGGTTGACCCATGCTGCGCAAAATCCTGATCGTCCTCGCCCTGCTCGCCGTCGGCGCCGGCGCGGGATACGCCGGACTGCTGCCGGACTACGGCATCAAGGCCGGCGTGAACCTGTCCAACATCAACATGGACGACCTCGAGTCGTCGACGCGCACGGGCTTCGTCGGCGGCGTTTTCGCCGATCTGGCCTGGCCGATCATGCACATCCAGGCCGAGGTGCTCTATACCAACAAGGGCTTCAAGGAAGGCTCCCTGCACAGCACCGACAGACTGGACTACCGCAACCGCGTCATCCAGATTCCCGTGGTGGCCAAGATGTCGCTGCCGATCCCGATGGTCTCGCCGTCGATCTACGCCGGCCCGTCGGTCAGCATCCCGGTGAAGACCGAAATCAAGGACCGCAGCGGTGAATGGGTCGACATCAAGGACAACACCAAGAGCACGATCTGGAGCCTGGTTCTCGGCGTCGACGTCAAACTCATGAATTCGTTGATCCTCGACCTGCGTTACGACATCGGTCTGACGTCGGTGAACGACCGCGCGGTCGGCGACATCCTCCAGGATATCGGAGACGAGTTCTCGACCTACGAGGATTACGACGACATCAAGGATCGCACGTTCACGGCCATGGTGGGCTGGAGCTTCTAGCGGCCACGATGTTGGAGACGATCAAGGCGGCGCCGGTCATCGGAGATGGCTGGCGCCGTTGACGTCGATCACGCCGCCCGAGAGCGCATCGGCGCGCCCGCTGACCGCCAGCAGCACGGTCCACGCCAGCTCCTCGGGCTGCACGACGCGGCCCATGGGGAACTGTTCCCGGATCCCGTCGCCCTCGGGGCCGGCGAGGTAGTGCCGCGTCATGTCGGTCTCGATCCAGGCCGGGGCCAGGGTGACGACCTTGATCCCGCGCGGCGCCAGCGACACCGCCAACGACTGGCTCAGTGCGTTCAGGCCGCCCTTGCTTGCGCCGTAGGCGGGCGCCTCGGGCTCGCCGCGGTACGCGCCGCGGCTGCTGATGTTCACGATGTGTCCCTGCCGTTTCTCCAGGTACGGCGCCGCGACCGCGCACATCAGGGCCGGCGCGGTGAGGTTGATCGCGATGGTGCGCTCCCAGAGATGACGCCAGCGTTCCGGACTCTGGCCGGGTTCGGGCATGCGCTCGTAGATGCCGGCGTTGTTGACCAGGATATCGAGGCCGCCGAGGGCGTCGGCCGCGCGGCCAGGCAGCGCGACGGCCTGCGCCGCGTCCGCGAGGTCGGCGCCGAGCACCACGTGGCCCTCGCCGTCGAGGTGTTCGGCCACCATCTGGGCGTCGTGTTCGGCGGCGCGGCAATGCACGGCGACGCGGGCGCCGTGGGCCGCCAGATTCTCGGCGATGGCGCGTCCGAGACCGCGACTGGCGCCCGTGACGAGGGCGCACCGACCGGAGAGGTCGAGTTCGTTGGCTGGCATGGCCGAACCTTCCTGTACTGATTATGGGGCCGCTTCATCACGTCGCGAACCGGGCGCCCTCTCGAGCGTGGAGACTATTCTACAGGTCGCGGTGCAATCGTCTTCAGTGATTCCGAATGTATTCTCGCGATGTGCCGCAACTCGTTGAGAATCAGGCAATGGGGTTTATGGCTCAGGTCGTGCTGCGGGACTCGCGGCGATCCGTAGGCCGGACGATCGATCCCACCGTCTGAGAAGACGCGGGATCCAGGTCACGACAATCGCGCCCCCGACGGTCAGGTCGGGGGCGCGTGTTCCGGTCCGCTGGCGTGTTCTAGTTCCGGTCGCGCGGGAACCGCTTCATATGCGGCAGCTCGACGGGGTCGTTCTTGATCTGCTCGAGCAGCACTTCGACGGCCTTCTCCAGTTGCGGATCACGGCCGGCCATCTCCTCTTCGGGCATGTTGTCCAGTTCGATGGTCGGGTCGACGCCGTGGTTCTCCACGACCCATTCGCCGTCCAGGCTGTAGATGCCGAACTCGGGGAAGGTGACGTTGCCGCCGTCCATCAGGGGGATGCCGCGGCTGATGCCCACCAGACCGCCCCAGGTGCGCGTCCCGATGACCTCGCCCAGGCCGTACGCCTTGAAGTAGTAGGGCAGGGCGTCGCCGCCGCTGCCGGCGTAGCGGTTGCTGACCATGGCCAGGTGTCCGGGGAACGCGCTGCCCGGCGTGCGCCAGTCTTGTCCGTAACGGGGGCGCCACAGGTTCACCAGCTTCTGGCGCAGGATGTTCATGAAGAAGTCGGGGATGAATCCGCCGCCGTTGAAACGCTCGTCGATGATCAGGCCGTCCTTGCGCAGCTGCGGGTAATAGCCGCGCGCGAACCCCTGCTGGCCGCCGACCGCGGTGTTGGGCAGGTGCAGGTAGCCGATTCTGCCGCCGGAGAGCTCGGTCACGCGGCGGCGATTGGCCTCGACCCACGCGAAGTAGCGTAAGCCGGACTCGTTGCCGATCGGCTCGACGGTGATCGTGCGGCTGTCCTTGCCGTCGGCGCGCGGGCCCACCGTCAGCACGACCTGTCGTCCTGCCGTGTCCACGAGCAGGCTGTAGGGGTTCGTCGGCGCCTTCAGCTCGATGCCGTCGACCGCGAGCAGGAACTCGCCCGTGGCCACGTCGCGGTCCGGACCGTGCAGCGGCGTTTCGGCGTCGGCGTTCCAGTCGCGCTCGGTGAAGACGCGCTGGAAGCGGTAGCGGTCGCCCTTCTCGTCCAGGACCAGGTCGCAGCCGAGCAGGCCGGTGCCGATGCGCTCGGGTCGCGGCCGGTCGCCCGGACGGGCGTAGGAGTGGCCGCAGTTCAGCTCGCCGATCAGTTCGCCGACCAGGTAGGTGAAGTCGCTGCCGTGGCTGATGTAGGGCAGCAGGGCGCTGTAGCGGTCCCACATCGCGTCCCAGTCGACCTGGTGCATGTCGGGGTCGTAGAAGAAGTCGCGCTCGAGACGCCAGGCGTCGCGCAGCATCTGGCGGTACTCGGCGCGGGGGTCGATGGTGGTCTTCATCTCGCCGGTACGCAGTGCTTTCTCGGCGGGCTTCTGGTCGGCCTTCGCGTCGACGATGCCCAGCGTGCCATTTTGGCGGTAGAGGACCTTCTTGCCGTCGTTCGACAACTCGTAGCCGTCGACCGCCGCGAGCACGGTCTTTGCCTCGCGTTCCTCCATGTCGAAGAGCTCGAGTGCGGTGGTGGCGCCGCGGTTGCCGCGGCCGCCGCCGGGCGTGAACGGGCGGCTCAGGTAGAAGAGCTTGCCGTCCGCGAAGGAGAGGGCGTAGTAGTTGCCGGGCTCGACATCCAGGGCGACCATGCGGTCGGCGAGGCCGTCGAGGTCGATCTTCAGGCTCTTGTCCTCGTCCTTCTTCTTGTCCTCGTCCTTTTTCTTGTCCGCGTCATCGTCCGCGTCGTCGTCCTGCGTGGCGACCTCGTCGGTCTCGGGCGGGAAAGGATGCTCCACGTCCTCGCGCAGCGTGAGCAGGTAGATGCCGTCGCGGTTCTCCCAGATGGGCTTGAGGTCGAAGCCGCCGAGGGTGGGGTTGAAGTGCTGGGCGGACGCGAAGAAGAGGTACTTGCCCTCGTCGTCGAAACAGGGCGCGCTCTCGTCGGTGAAGTCGTCGGTGACCTGGTGGACCTTGCCGCTGGCGACATCGTAGAGCCGCAGCGTGCGGAAGCCGTTCTCCTCGGCGCGCGTGTAGGCCAGCCAATCGCTGCCGGGGCTCCAGTCGATGTCGGTGATGGGGCCGGCGGGACCCTGGTCGATCTTGGCCAAGTCGCCGCTCTCGGCGTCGACGAGCAGGAGCTGCATGGCGGCGTTGCTCACCGCGAGGTGCTTGCTGTCGGGCGACCAGCCGAAACCGTAGACCCAGCCGCCCAGGCCGTGGGTCAGGCGGCGCTCGGTGCCGCTGCCGTCGGCCGGGCGCAGGTAGATTTCGTACTCGCCGGGACGGTCGCTGAGGTAGGCGACGGTCTTGCCGTCGGGCGACCAGGCGGCGGCCCGCTCGCGGACGCCCGGCGTGGCGGTGAGGTTGCGCACCGGACCCTTCTCGGCGGGCACGGTGAAGACGTCGCCGCGGGCGCCGACAGCGGCCCGCTGGGCGTCCGGGGCCAGCGACGTGCTGCGGATCATGCCGTCGACGGCGCGCAGGCCGGCGCGGGCCCAGACGTTGTCGCTGCGCAGCGAGACCTGCAGGCGGCGCGGGGTCGGCGCGGCCGCGGTGAGGTCCAGGACGTACAGCCAGCCGCCGTTCTCGTAGACGATGGCGTCGGGGCCGAGGCTGGGGTTCTTGACGTCGTAGGTGTCGTGGGTCGTGATCTGTCGGTGCAGACCGGTCGACTCGTTCCAGGCCCACACGTTGAGACGGTTGCCCTCGCGGTCGCTGGTGTACCAGATGGTGTCGGCGTGCCACATGGGGAAGTTGTCGGTGCCGACCCAGTCGGTGACCCGGCGGGTCTCGTTGCTGTCGAAGTCGAAGATCCAGACATCCTGCGCCATGCCGCCCTTGTAGCGCTTCCACGTGCGGTTCTCGCGCGAGATGCGGTTGAAGGCCAGGCGCTTGCCGTCCGGGCTCCAGCTCGACAGGCCGGCCGTGGGCAGCGGGTTGCGCACGGGCAGACCGCCCTCGCGGTCGACGGTGTAGAGCTGCAAGTCACGGCCGGTGCGGCTCTCGCGGGCCGACTGGAAGCGCACCCGAAGACCGTCGGGTTCCCAGTCGATCACGCGGTCCGTGCCGGGATGGAACGTCAGGCGCACGGGCTCGCCGCCGGCCGCGGGCATGACGTAGACATCGTGGTTGCCGTCGTACTGGCCGCTGAAGGCGATCCACTCGCCGTCCGGACTGAACTTGGGGTTGCTCTCGAAACCGATCGAGGCGGTCAGACGCCGCGCCTCGCCGCCCCCGGTCGGGACGGTCCAGAGATCGCCGGCGTACACGAAGACGACCGTGTCGGCATGGATGTCCGGCATGCGCAGCAGACGCATGTCGTCGAGGTTGGGCTGGTCGGCGGCGGCAGCCAAAGTGGCCGCCAGCAGGACGGTGAGAAGCAACGTCAGACGTCGCATGGAAGACCTCCGGGGGATGGAACGCGGCAGCCGTGGAATTGAGACCGGACCCGACATCGCCGAGCCGACCAGCATCATACGCATAAACCCTGATCCGGTTGCACCGCTGAAAATCATTGGTCGGACGGTGGGGTCATGCGGTGCCCGTGCGGGCGTACACGTGCAGCCGCCAGAGCAGAAGCGCCAGGAAGGCCAAGCCGCCGATCGCATCGCCGACGGCGAAGCCGTACCAGCCGCCCACCAGTCCGCCCATCTGCAGCCCCACCCAGACGCCCAACGGCTCCAGGAGGACGCGCAACACCGAGTTGGGCAGCATGCCGGCCAGGCCCTGGCCGCGGGCCTGGAACCAGAACGAGGTGATGTTGACGACGCTGAGCATGGGGCGCGCGACGGTGCCCCAGCGCGCCAGTCGCCAGCCGGCGTCGATGACGGCGATGTCGTCGGTCATCAGGCCCATCGCCCAGCGCGGGAAGAGGATCACCGGCAGCGACAGCGCCGCCATCAAGGTCAGGGCGAAGCGCAGGGTGGTCAACGTGATGGCGCGAACCCGTTCGCGTTGCCCCGCGCCGTGGTTCTGGCCGACCATGATCATCATGCTCATGCTCAGGCCGAGCGTGGGCAGGAACACGAAGCTGAGCAGCCGCAGTCCCGCCCCGAACGCGGCGATCGCCGCGGTGCCGTGGCTGACGAGCATGCCGTTGATCATGTAGACCGCCGCCGGCAACGAGAGATTGGCCAGCGATGCGGGGCCGGCGACGCCGACGAGGTCGCGGATCAGGGTGCGGTCGAAACGCCACGCGCCGCGGACCAGGCGGACCTTGCGGTCCCGGGTGACGATCACCTCGCGCAGGACCAGCATCGAAACCACCGCGAAGCTCACGACCGTGGTGACGGCCGCGCCGGCCACGCCCAGGCGCGGGAACGGTCCGACGCCGAAGATGAACAAGGGGTCGATCACGATGTTCAGCGCCAGGCCCAGCGCCATGGCCTTGAGCGGGAAGACGGTGTCGCCCTCGCCGCGGAAGAGGGCGTTGACGCTCATGGAGAAGAGGCTGAAGACGCCGCCCAGGAAGTAGATGACGCCGTACCGGCGGGCCATTTCGCGGACCACGGGGTCGGTGTCGGGCGAGCGCAGCGCCGGTTCCAGAAGCGCGATGCCGCCGGGGATGAGCAGCACGGCCACCGTCACACTGACCAGGATGACGTGCAGCAGCAGATTGGGAATCTCGTCTTCGCGTCCCGAGCCGATCAGCCGCGAGCAGGAGCTGGTGCACGCCGAGCCGATGGCGCCGCCGAAGGTGTGCAGAAGGTACGTGACCGGGAACGCCAGGCTGATCGCCGCCATGGCTTCCTTGCTGAAGCGGCCGAGGTAGATCATGTCCACCAGGCCGAAGCCGGTCACCAGGATCATGGCCATGATCATGGGCACGCTCAGGCCCAGCAGGGTCGGCGCGATCTTGCCGTCGAGAATGGCATTGGGGCCGCCGGCGCGAGGTCGGCGGCCCATGTTGCGGAGTCGGTCGAGAAAGCCGGCCACGAAGGTCAGTCGTCCTTGAGCTGGGGCAACGGATCCGGAGAATCCGCGACAGCGTAGACGAACGCCGCGACGGCCGCCACGTTGGCTGCCAGGTCCTCGGGATCGACGGCTTCCCAGACATCCGCCGGGCCGTGGTGGTAACGGAAGTATTCCTCGCCGTGGACGCGGTGCCCGACGCCCGGCACGCCCAACTCGACCAGCGGCCCGATGTCCACGCCCGCCCAGCCGGCGTACACCGTGTCGGCGCCGACGGGTTCCAGGCCCGAGGTCAGCTGCGCCAGCGCGGCGATGACGGTGCTGTCGGCCCGCGCCGAGAAGCCGGCCGGCGCGAAGCAGCCCGCGTCGCTCTCGACCGCCAGCACGTGGTTGCCGACCTCGCCGGCGTGTGCCTCGACGTAGGCGCCGCCGCCCTGGCCGCCGTATTCCTCGCTGGTGAAGAGCACGACGCGGATCGTGCGGCGCGGGCGCAGGCGGAGGTCGTGCAGTGTCTTCATCGCGCCGATCATCATGGCGCAGCCGCCGCCGTCGTCGTGCGCGCCGGTGCCGGTGTCCCAGGCGTCCAGGTGCGCGCCGATCAGCACGATCTCCTCGGGCTTCTCGCGACCGCGCAGTTCGCCGATCACGTTGGCGCAGGGGCCGTCCGGAAGATTCTCGGCGCCCATCATCAGTTTCAGGCGAGGGCGGATCCCCGACCGTTCGAGGCGGTGCAGGAGCGCGGCGCCCTCGGCGGTGAGCGACGCGGCCGGAATGCGGGGCGCGTCCTCGTCGTAGTGCATGACGCCGGTGTGCGGCGTGTTGGCGCCGAAACCGGCGGGCCGGATGAGCGCCGCCACGGCGCCGTGCCGGGCCGCGCGGCTGGCGGCGTGGACGCGGTACTGGACGTTGGCCCCGTAGCCGGTCCAGGGTGGATCGAAGACCACGATCCGGCCGGCCGCCTCGTCGGCGCGCGCTTCCAGTTCGTCCCAGTCGCGCACCGTGAGGACCTCGGCCTCGAGGCCGTCGGGACCGGTGCCCACGCTGCGGCCCAGCCCGAGCACGGTCAGCGGCATCTCGTACGGCGCGGTCAACTGCGCCCACTCGACGCCGCGCGTCCAGCGCGGCACGGTCACCGGCTCGGTCCAGGCGGAATCGACGCCGGCGGCCTGCAGCTGTTGCAGCGCCCATCGGTGCGCCCGCTGCATGCCCTCGCTGCCGGCCAGGCGCGGTCCGACCTCGTCGCAGAGTTCGCGCAGGGCGTCGTGGGCGAAGGTGTCGGCCAGCGCGTGATCGAGGATGGCGGTGATGACCAGGTCGGTGGCGGGCATGGCGTCGGTTCCTGGTTGGGGGGCGGTGCCGCAGGCGGCCAGGATGATCAGCAGGGCGATTGCGGGCGGTAGGAGGCGCATCGCGGGACCTCGTCTCGACGGTGTTGCGGTGATGGTCGACCCGTGAACAATAATGAGCGCACGGGGGAAAGTCCCGGGCAAAAGGACGGCCCCCGCGCCGCTCATCGCGGGGGCCTTTACGCCGGTGGGACCGGCGCAGGCAGCCGGGGGAGGGTGGCTGCCTAGGGGCTCATGGTCAGGCCGAAGTGTTCGCCCAGCACCCAGCGCAGGACGTCCTTCATGGCCTCGTGGTCGAATCGATAGGGATCGAAGCCCATGACCACGTCGCCGCGACCGCTGGGCTTGCTGTCGAGATGCTTGTGGGTGACGAAGGCGGTGGTCTGGTTGTTGGTGTGGGTGCCGGTGCGGTCGGGATTCAACGCCAGATCGCCGCAGCCGGCGTCGATCTCGCCGACCGGGTAGTAGTCTTGCGGCCACTCGTCGCCGGGGTCGGTGTCGAAGTGACGCTGGCGGTTCCAGTCGAAGCGGGAGATCGAGCGCAGCATGGGTTCGACGCAGGGGCCGTCGTCGCACTGCTGGATCGTGAACGGCGTGTCGCGGCCGGCGACGTCGACGTTGTAGAATTCGTCGTTGCTCCACACGTACGAACTTGTGAGATCGTCGGCCCATGCGCCGTCCTGGTCCTGCCAGTCGATCGTCTCCTCGGTCCAGATGGTGTCCGGGAA
>CAZJMO010000004.1:0-2503 GCA_964547085.1 uncultured Fibrobacteraceae bacterium
CGTCTTCGCGGCCGGCCAGGCGGGCAACCGCTACTTCGACGAGTCGGCGCCGTTCCGCAGCCGCAAGACCGACCTCGCCCGCTGCGGCCAGTCGCTCACCGTCGCGGTGCAGGTGCTGCGTCATCTCTGCGCCATGCTCGCGCCCGTGGTGCCGTTCGGCATGGAGAAGCTGTGGGCCTGGCTCGGCCTGGAGACACCGCTCTGGGAGGGCGGCTGGGACGAATCGCTGCAGGACATCCCGGCCGGCCGTCAACTCGGCAACCCGGAGATCCTGTTCCCGCGGCTGGATCCGGAACTGGTGCAGGCGGAGATCGACCGGCTGACGGCGTTGATCGAGACCCAGGACTGACGCGGTCGGCACGCTATGTTTCGGACATCCCGGATGGCCGTACGTGGTCGCCGCCGTTGTGCGCGCCGAAGCACAGTAGACGCCCAAGGCCGCCGAAATGAACCCAGGTGGCGTACTCGTCGACGCTGCCGCCCCATCGTTTCTTGTAGGACTCGAGCCCCACGGCGTTCTCCGGCGTACCACCGAGGTTCAGCAGATGGATCCCGCGGGCCGCGAATTCCCGGCAGGTCCTCAGCCGGATGTACTGGTTGGGCTTGAGAAAACTGAACGCCTTGTCGAAAAGGATCTGCCACCCCTGCAGGACACGACCCTCGATCAGGTAGATGTGGGAACAGGCCATGTGTCCGTCCCGCATGCACACCGCCCAGTGGACCCCGGACCAGCGTCCGGACAGGTGCGCGAGCCCGCGATAGAACTCCTGCGGATAGAAGGGGCGCCGTCGCCCGTGACGACGGTCGGTATGGCGCACCAGTTTCCAGAACGCCTCGCCGTGAATGTCCCAATCCATGATCTGGATCTCGATGCCCTCGCGTTCGGCCTTGCGCGCCTGGGACACGAGCTTTTGGCAGGGCGGCTCCCATTGCGATCCGGGCACGGTGACGAGGGTCGTGCAGGACGCCTGGGCGTCGAAACCGTCGGCGCACGCGAAACTGCCGTAGAAATCCGAGATATGGATCCGGGCGTAACCGTGGTTGCGGACGGCGGCGAGCAGGGCAGGCGCGAGGGCCGGGCGCCGATCCTCCGCGACGACCGGATTCCAGAGGATGCCGCCGTAACAACCGTCGGGCATGGACTGCATGCGGACCAGCGGCCGGCGTCCGAATTCCACGGCCGGCAGCACGGCCAGCGGCGACCCGGATTCCTCCAGGATCCAGGCCACCGAGCGTCCGCCCTTGTGCGCCCAGAGAGCGGCGAAGTCCGGCTGGACGAACGCACGGTCGCCGGCCAGGCAAGCCGTCAACGCCGCGACCTCACCATCCATGGACATTCGCCGGATCCGCATGGTCCTCCTAGATCGGGTCGGTCCCTCCCAGCAGACGGTACAGTCCCGGAGAGCGGTCCACGAGGAACTCGCCCAGCCGATGGCGCCTGGTCTTGTAGGCGTCCCGGAACCGAACCAGAGCGCCGCGAGGCAGGACGGGACTTGCCAGAACGGTGTCCACCATCCGCCACCACGCACGACGTCGCGCGTCGGGCCATCCGCGGGCCAGGCCGTACAGGGGAATCAGGCGCGTGAAGAAACGGTGGACAAAAAGCACGTCGCCCTCGGGAAAACGAGGCTGTTGCAGCGATACGCCGTCGAAATAATGGTCGAATTCTCGACCGGTCAGCCAGCCCTCCTCCTTGCAGACGCTCTGCAGCTTGGTGCCGGGATAGGGATAGAAGAGGAAGGGGATGGCCAGATCGGGACCGAGTTCGCCGTTCAGCCGCACGGTGGCCAGCGCCCGGCGCAGATCCTCGTAGGGCAGACCGACCATGTTGTACGACCAGCGCTGGATCCCCACGCGTTCGAGACAGGCGAAGCCGCGGCGCAGGTCATCCACGGTGAGCCCACGTTCAAGGACCTCGCGGATCATCCAGGGATCACCGCTCTCGACCCCGAAGCGGACCACCCGGCAGCCCATGTCGGCCAGAATCTCGGCGACGTCGGGATCCACCATGTCGGCGCGCATGTTGCAGTTGAACGGCAGGCCGATCCGCTGCTTGTACAGGGGCGCGAATTCACGGAGCCAGGCCTTGTTCGGAAACAGGATGGCGTCCAGGAACTGGACGGCCGTCGTCCCTGGAGCGTGTCGGGTCATCATGCGTTTCAGCCGCCGCGTCGCGTGGTCCGGAGACTCGAAACGCCAGAACCGGCCACCGCCGCCGGCCATGTCCTTGAGCGTCCGGCAGCAGCAGTAGGTGCATCGGAACCCGCAACCGCGGGACATGATGAACGGGAAGAGCCCGCGTCGGACGTTGTAGAGATCGGGGAATTCGAAGAGGTCGTAGTCCGGGTCCGGCAGCTGGTCGAGATCGGCCACCACCGGGCGCGTCGGATTGCGCCGCCAGCCGTCGTCCGTGCGCGCGTGGATGTTCCGTACCGAGGTCGGATCGCCTCCTCCGGCCAGGCTCCTGCACAACTCCGGCAACGCCTCCTCACCCTCGCCCACG
>CAZJMO010000004.1:2513-22334 GCA_964547085.1 uncultured Fibrobacteraceae bacterium
CGGCAGGGATTCCACGGCCGACGGACAGACCGTCGCATGAACCCCGCCCACGACGATCGGCGCCGATGTCGCCTCAGCCGCCCAGGCGGTCCACTCGGACAAGCGCCGGGCGTAATGACTGTTGCTGGAGACACAGATCAGGTCGGGACGTTCGGCGCGGATGCGTTGCTGGAAATCGGCCTTGTCCGGCGTCCTGGTCAGATGCAACAGGGCGGTCTCGTGCCCGTCGCGTTGCAGAAGCGACGAGAGCAACGCCACCCCCTGCGACACGACTCCGGTATAGTGCGTGACGGTGCTCGACAGATCCGGAAAGACAAACAGTATTCGCATGATATCCCTCTGGCACGAATGATATCACGACTTCGACAACCTGTAATGTCCCCATCGGAGCTGTTCGCGGCGATGTTCGCGCTTGCGCTGTCCGTCGCCCGACAGGTGCAGGCGCCCCGCCGCGATGCGGCCACGCAGTCACGATCCCGCGTTGTCAGTCGACCAGATCCCCGTCGACGAGCACCGGCGTCTCGGCGCCGTCCGGCCCCAGCACCGTGATCGTCGGCCGATGGAACAGGTAGTCGATGTGCATGCTGGAGATCGACTGCCCTCCCGGCATGCCCTGGTTGTCCCCGAACGCGATGTGCGCCGTCCGCAGCGCCTTCTCATCCTCGAGCATGTTGCCGATCAGCCGCGCGCCGGCGTTCAGGCCGATACCCAGCTCGCAGATCGCGTTCGACTGCGCGTCGGTGTCCATGTAGCGCTGGACCAGGGCGCGCCATTCGGCGTCCTCGCACGCGACCTCGGTGACCCGCCCGCCGACCACCGTCAGCCGCACCGGCACGGGCGGGTTGCCGTCGCCGCCGATCGGACCGTCGGCCACAAGCACGCCGTCGGTGTCGTCCTCCACGGGCGCGCAGTAGATCTCGCCGCACGGCAGGTTCACGCCCACCTCGACGGTCGCTTTCAGGTCCGAGACGAATCGCCGCCCGGCGACCGACATCTCCAGATCCGTCCCGCCGGGCGCCGTGATCCGCAGGCGCTCGGCGCCCTGCAGCAAACGCAGCAACGCCTGCTCCCGCGTCGTCATCACCTTGTAGTCCACGTCCAGCGAACCGCCCGTCATCATCGCTTCGGTGATGCCCGGACAGTGACCCATGCGGATGCAGCCGGCCTTCTCGATCGCCGTGATCCACGCCAGACGGAACGGCACCTCGTCGCTGCGCCCGTCGATCGCGTTGATCACGACCGTGACGTCCGTCAGCATTTCCCCCATGCCTCCGGGCATCTCCTTCAGCGGATGGCCGTCCTCGGGCAGGTCGTACGTCGAGACCTCGCAACCGGACTCGCGCGCGGCGGCGGCGAACGCCGCGGGGCAGAGGCCTCGAGTGGCGTCCCCGACCACGAGCACGCGGTCGGCGGCGGTCAGGTCGAGCGCGGCCTCCATGGCGCGGCGCGCCGAGGCGATCATGGCAGGTGTGGCGGATGTGGTCATGGCGAGACTCCCCTTTAAAAAAAACCGTCCGGGCGATGTACGCACATCACCCGGACCGATTTCAAGAGGGAGTTCAAAGTGCCAGGTCGCCGTCCACGAGCACTTCGACGGTCAAGCCGTCCGAACGCTCCGACGTGATCGACGGCCGATGCACCAGGCAGTCGACGTGCATCCCCGAATGGTTCTTCCCTCCGGGGAACCCGCGGTTGTCGCCGAAGGCCACATGCGCCGTACGCAGCGCCTTCTCGTCCTCGAGCATGCGCCCGACCAGACGGGCGCCGGGGTTCAGCCCCATGCCCAACTCGCAGACCATCGACGCGCCGTCGTCGTGTGCAAAGTGACGCGCGATGCGCTCCTGCCACACCAGGTCCTCGCAGGTGACGCTCTGCATCTTGCCGCCGGAAATCTCGATGCGCACCGGCATGGGCGGCACTCCGTCGTCGCCGATCGGCCCGTCGACCACCAGCACGCCCTCGGCCGACCCCTCCACCGGCGCGCAATAGATCTCGCCGCAGGGCAGGTTCACGCAGCAGTCCGGCACGGCCTTCAGATCCGAGATGAACGGTCGACCGCGCACGTCCATCACCAGGTCTGTCCCCAGTGTGGTTCGCAGTCGCACGCTCTCGGCGCCGTGCAGCAGGTCCAGCATGAGGCTCTCGCGCAGGCGCATGCGGCGATAATCGACGTCGAGCGACCCTCCGGTCATCATGTCCTCGCTGATGCCCGGTGCATGCCCCATGCGAATGCTGTTCTGGCTTTCGATCAGGCTCAGCCACTCGATCCGGAACGGGGTCTCCGCGGTATGCCCGGGGATCGCGTTGATCACCACGGTGGGACCGGGAATCAGCGCCGCAAGATCCCGCGGCACGCCCGCCAGCGGGCGACCCGTCGGCGGCAATTCATACGACGTGACCGTGCATCCGTACTGGCGCGCCGCGGCTGCGAACGCACCGGGACAAGCGCCGCACGCCTCGTCCCCGACGACTAGGACACGGTCCTCTGGCCGCAGGTCCAGGGCCGACTCCATGGCCCGGATCGCCGCGGCGATCATGGCTTGCGTGGGCTTTTGGACAACACCGAAATTCATGATCGAATCCTTGCTTTGACCTGTTCACTGGCCGCTGCCGCGTCGTGTTGAATGGCGCGGGCCAGGGGTCAAAGATCGTTCGCGGAGCGGGCGAATGCAAAGTGGGATGCATCGGCAACACCCTCCGCGGGACTCGATGTTACTTCACCAGGACGACCCGTCTTGACGACACCGCCTCGCCCGCCCTCAACTGCACCAGGTAGACGCCGGCCGCCTCCGGCGCACCCCGATCGTCGCGGCCGCCCCACGTCGCCTGCTGCCAGGAACCGCTGGCCGGCCCCGCATACAGCGTGCACACCAGGCGTCCCCGCAGGTCCAGGACCCGCAACGAAATGGACTCGCCGAACGAGGCGCGGAAGCTCACCGTCGTCCGCGGGTTGAACGGGTTGGGATACGCCGGCTGGAGCTGCATCGGCGTCGCCGGCGTCGCGCCCGCAGGCCCGTCCAGCTGCGTCTGCACCAGATGCGCGCCGTCGACCAATTCGATGTCGAGGTCGTACACGGGATCGGATCGGTACTGGTAGGCGAGGTCGGCGTCGACCAGATGGAGGCGATCGCCGTCGGCCCACGCCGCGGAATCCGGCGCCGGCGGGCCGTCGTGGAGAACGGTGCGGCGTCCGGCCTCGTTGCGCACGAAGACGATGTTCCGGATCCGGTACGTCCCGAGCGTCAGCCCGATCGACCCGGCCGCGCCGCCGTCGGCGTTCCACGCGCAGGTCCAGCCGCCGAATTGCACCGGCACGGCCTCGCCGCTGCTGTCCTGGAAACGGACCCAACCGGCCACGGTGTTGTTATCCACGTTGCCGCTGGGCGCGGAGACGGCGTAGTCGTCGAGGCTGTCGCCGTCGAGATCGCCGGCCCACGCGCACCATGTGCCGAAGAGATCGCCCGCCTCGGTGCCGGCCGACGCCCCGCCGCGATCGACCTGCGGCAGGCTGTCGGCGTCGCCCACGTTGCCGGAGCCGCCGGTCCAGATGAACGCCCGGCCGGCGTTGCTGGCGACCTGGTCGTCGTACGGCGCGCCGATCACGACGTCCGGCAGGATCGACCCCTCCACGTCGCCCACGCCCGCCACCGACCAGCCGAAGTTGCTGTTGCTGCCCGGGCCGTCGATGGCGCGGTCGCTGACGGCGTCGGCGTCGAGTCCGCCGAAGAAGATCTCCGCCCGACCGCGCTCGAGGCCGCCGCCGGCGTAGAACGGCAGGCCGACCGCGAGGTCGGGATCGCCGTCGCCGTCGACGCTGCGGACCGCGGCCACGCTGAAGCCGAACTCGTTGTCGGCGCTCGCCGTCGCGCTGCTGGCGAGGACGAGGTCGACGGTGGTGTCGGGACCGGGAACGGATGTGGTGGTGCCCTGATAGACGTAGACCTTGCCCTCGATCTGCGTGGTCGGCGTGTCGTGGCTCGGCGAACCCACCGCGAGGCAGTTCGCGTTGCCGCCGAGGAATTCAGCTGCGCCGGCGAGCGACCAGCCGAAGTGGCCGTAGGCGCGGTCGCCCTGGAAGGTGATGTCGGGCGAGGTGTCGGGACCGCCGCTGCGGCCGAGATAGACATAGACGCTACCGGCCTGGAAGCCGGCGGTGTTGCTGTAGGGCGCGCCCACGGCGAAGTCGTCGCGGCCGTCGCCGTCGAAGTCGCCCAGCGCGGTGATCGCCCAGCCGAAGCGCCCGCTCGCGGTGGGTCCTTCGAGGATCAGGGCGGGCGAGGTCGGCAGGGGATCGGCGCCGTAGAAGACGTAGACGCGGCCGGCGTCGCTGCCGGTATCGTCCGCGTCGGGCGCTCCGACCGCGAAATCGCCGCGGCCGTCACCGTTGACGTCGCCGATCCGCGCCACGGCATACCCGAACGACTCGCCACCCGATCCGTTCCACGTCGCATTCGGGTTCAAGGTCAACTGCATTCCGCCGAACCAGAAGTAGACCCGTCCGGCATCCTGCCCGGTCGCCTGGTACCCGGGAGCGCCCACGAGCAGTTCCCAGGCCCCGTCTCCGTTCTGGTCCTCCAGCGCGGACACGCAGGCGCCCAGCCGGAGACCGGCCACGCCCGACTCGTCCCGCAGGGTATCGGCGGCCAGAGCGGAATCCGCAAAGGTCGCGAGAGTTAGCAGCACGAAGATCGATCGACGCACGGAACACCTCCAGGTCACCGCCGCTGGTGACTCGACCCCGCACGGGTCGGGTCAAACGACGGTCCGACATCAATCATACACCGGAAGCGCCGGCCCAGAAAACCCTTGCTTGCCGACCGCGACCGGAGTGATCTTTGCAAGACTCCGGCCAGTTCGAGCCAGAAACGCGAGCAGATAATCCATGAAGCGACGTATTCTCATAATTCTCATCATCGTCGCCGCCATCGGCGTCGGGAGCATGCTGGCCCACTACGCCAGCCGTACCTCCACAGGTGTCACGACCTCATCGCTCGGCATGGGCGGCCCCGAGGAGTACTTTCCGCCGACGCTGCCGCTGCTGCCCGAACCGGCGCCCGCGGTCACCGACGCCGGCCCGGCCGGCCCCGCGATCGGTCCGACCGTCGAGATGCGCATCCAGCGCGGCCAGGTCTTCTACGAGGCCCTCGCCGACCTCGATGTCCCGCACGAGGACATCATGGCATTGGTGAAAGCCGTCGGCTCGTTCCGCAACCTCCGCGCCGTCAGGGCCGGTGACCGGTTCCAGGTGGAGATGTCCGTCCGCGGCGATCTGGCCGCCTTCGGCTTCGACCTCGACCTGGAAAGCTGGGTCCGCTACACGCGCCGGGAAGACGGCAGTTTCGTCCAGGAGATGGGCGCCTACCCCGTCGAGCACCGAACCGTCGGCGTCACCGGCGTCATCGAGTCGAGTCTGTACGAGAGCCTGCAGGCCTGCGGCGCGCCGCTGAACCTCGCCGCCAAGATGAACGACATCCTCGGCTGGGACATCGACTTCAGCCGCGACCCGCGCCGCGGCGACGTCTTCCGCATCGTCTTCGAGGAGATCCACAAGGACGGCGAGTTCGTCCGCACCGGCCCCATCCTGGCGTGCAGTTACGACAGCCGCAACCGCGACCGCGCCGCCTACCGCTACACCCTGCGCGACGGCAAGACCGGCTATTACGACCCCGAGGGTAAGAACCTGCAGAAGCAGCTCATGCGCGCTCCGGTCAACTACTCGCGCATCTCCAGCAGCTTCAGCTACAGCCGCATGCACCCGGTCTTGCACCGCCGCATGCCGCATCTGGGCGTGGACTACGCCGCCCCGGTCGGCACGCCCGTGTGGGCCGCCGGCGATGGTGTGATCGTGGCCTTCGGGCGCAAGAAGGGCAACGGCCGCTACGTCCATATCCGCCACACCAACCGGCAGTACGAGACCTACTACCTGCACTTCTCGCGCTTCGCCAAGGGGCTGAAGAAGGGCACGAAGGTCCGCCAGGGCGACGTCATCGGCTACGTCGGCGCCAGCGGTTACGCAACCGGCCCGCATCTGGATTTCCGCGTGAAGAAGGGCGGGACGTTCGTCAATCCGCGCACCCTGAAGCTGCCGCCCGCGGCGCCAGTCCCCGCGAACGAGGAACCCAGTTTCCTGGCGTTGCGCTTCGGCTACGACACCGCGCTGGCCGAACTGTCGGGGCAGGAAACGCGCCCGGCCGCCATCACGGCGCTGAACGAGGCGGGTCCGCCGTGGTGGGACGCCAAGCAGTGCGCCCGCATGGCGGTGCCGGCGACGCTCCGGGCCGCGGACTGAGCCCCTACTCCGCCCGCAACGACGCGCGCAGGTTCCTCAACGTGACCAGGATCTCCCCGTCGATCCGCAGCACCTTGCCGTCCGCAGGCTCCCAGAGCACCGCATCGCCACTGTCGGCCAGCCGTCCCAGCCACGCCTCGTAACGGCTGCCGTCTGGAAACCAGGCCCGCACGCGCCAGCGCTCTTTCGCGGCCAGGGGATCGTCGGCGACCTTATCCAGGATCGCGAGGCACCCGAGACGGTCGAGGTGCATCTGCACGTCGGAGAGGTGGTCGGCGGAGGTTTCCAGGTCGAAACCGGGCCGCCAGCCGGCGGGGATCACGGGGTCCCAGACGCTCTCGAACACCTCGCGCCGCGCTGCGGAATCGGACGCCTTGTCGCCCCAGAGCAGCGGACGATCCGGCCCGTCCACGCGGAGGCTGTCGGCAGCCTCGATGCGCACGCTCAACGCGCCCAGGTCCACGAAGTCGGACACCGCCCCTTCCAGCGGATGCAGCGCCTCGCTCCGCACGATCACCGGCGTACCCTCGCGCCGGACCCAGACGACCTTGCGCTCGTCGATCTGTTCCTCGCCGAACTCCAGCCGCCGGGATGCGTCGCGGCCGTGGCGATACAGGTCGATCCCGCGATACGGAGGGTCGAGGCCCACCTCGGCCAGCGATGCGGGCGTGGTCATGTCGGCCGTCGGAAATCCCACGACCACGGTGCTGGAAGCCCGGTACACGGCATCCCGCAGGCGCGGCTCGTCCGCGACGAGCCATAGCGCGCCGTCGCGCATTTCGCGACGGTCGTCGTACCGGTGATGATAGCGTCCGACCTTGCCCACCATCGCGCCCTCGCCGCCGGTCAGCTGCAGCCACCAACGCCCGCCGCTTCGCGCGAATCGGAGCGGTTCGTCGTCGCGCCGCAGGATGCGGAGCGAGTCGAGGTCGGCCAGCGCCGTCTTGGGCAGCACGTGTGACAGACGCACGCTGTATGGCAAACGCGACATCATGGAATACAGCCCGCCGTCGATGCCGAACACGCCCGTGCGACCGGCGCCGCTGGCATAGATCATTTCCGAGACGGGATTGGCGTCGCCCAGCGCCAGGCGGTCGCGGCCGCCGCCCTGCAGGTGGAAGACCAGTTCCACCGAACCCTCGCTGCCGAAGCCGTAGCGGCGCGCGTCGGGATCCGTGCCGGCGATCACGGGGAAGCCGTTGCCCGCGACCACCTGGTCCAGGATGGGTTCGAAGCGGTCGGCGTCCACGAAGTCGGGGATGTCGCCGGTCAGGGTCCAGCCGTCGGCCGTGCGTTCGATACGGCCGTCCACGCCGGGGCGGCGGATCTCCAGCGCCGAGACCTGGTCGACCGTGAAGTCGAACAGGGGCCCGCCCTGGACGCCGCGGCCGGGGTCGTCGCTCGACGACCAGGACCAGAGTCCGAACGCGGCGGCCCCCAAGGCCACCGCCACGGCGGTGCGCACGATCCACCGCGTCACATCAATGCCTCCGTTGACGGATGAGTACCAGGCCGAGCCAGAGCAATCCCACGAATCCCGGCCAGCCCAGGACCGCGATGCCGCCGAGCCAATCGCTGGTGCGGCGGTCCATCAGCAGCGGCTGGAAACTGGCGCGGCGCCCGCGGATGCCCACCAGATCCTCCTCCTGGACGAGCCAGCCGACCAGGTTGAGCGCGAGGTCGCGGTTGCCGTAGAGGCCGATGTTCGCGTTGGCCACGAACGCACTGCTGCCGACGAGGATCATGCGGCCGGACGTCGCCGTCGAGTCGGCCTCCGCCGCGGCGATCTCGAGCGCCACGCCGAACGGTCGCGGCCCCCGGCTGTCCGTCTGCGGGTCGAATCTCGGCGCCCCGCTGACGCGCGTGTCGAGATCGGTCTCACCCCAGGTGTCGGACCCGGTCTTGAGCAGGACCTCGCCGGTGATGCGCGGCAGTTCTTCCGGCACGTGGCGCAGGGTCTGCGTGTACGGGAAGGTGGTCGCCACGGCGCTCATGCTGCGCACGGCGGGATGAGTGCCGTAGCCGTCGACCACGGTCACGGTCCGCAGGCCGACACCGGCGCGGGCGCCTGCGCGGTTGGGGGCGATCACGACATCGTCCTGCAGCGCGATGCTGTGGCGATCCGTCCAGGATCGCACGCCCTGCGGGCTGTCCGGGCCGAAGAAGCAGCACATGGCACCGCCGCCGTCGAGGTAGGCGTCGAGCAGTTGCAGGACCGCGGGGTCGGGATCGAGCTTGGGCCCGGCCCAGACGATGGCGGCCGCGTCGGCGGGGACCATGAGGCGCTCCGGCAGGACGAGCGGTCGCACGGCGTAGACGGCGTCGCCGAGCATGCCGGCGAGCTGGGACGCGCCGCCGGACTCGTCCAGATCGATACGCGCCTCGCCGTGGCCGAGCATCCAGTAGATCACCGGACGCGTGTTCGAGGCGAGGCGATAGACCGCGCTCGCGAGTTGCCCCTCGTCGGGCTCGAGCAGATGCCAGCGGCGCCCCTCGCAGCTGACGATGACCGTGCGAGCGACGTCGACGGCGTACTCGCGGACGAGGTCGGGATCGGTGTCCGGGTTGATCAGGCGGAAGGTGAAGCGCGGCGTCACGTCGGCGAACGACTGCAGCAGCGCCTGCATCGACTGCCGGGCGCCGTCCAGGTTCTGGTAGAAGCCCACGGCCTCGACGTCGACCGGCGGCAGCAGATGTCCGCCGGGCCCCGGACGATCGCGGTCCAGGCCGTGCAGGATCTGCTCGGTCTGCGGCGCGAGGCTGTAGAGGCGGTCCGGCGTGAAGTCCGCGCGCAGCGGACGCCGGATCGCGATCGTCTGCGCGAAGATCGCGACCAACAGGACCACCAGCACGCCGAGCCACGGGCGCGCGCGGCGGCCCGCAGGCAGACGTCGCTGCGTCAAGGCCGCCTCGGCTGCGGCCAGGCTGACGGCGATCAGACCGACATAGTAGATCACGTCGCGGCTGTCGAACACGCCGGCGGCGAATCGCAGGAAGTGCGCCCCCAGCGACAGTTCCCCGGCCACGTGGCCGGCGGTTCCGTCCAGGAAGATCGCCAGCTGTCCCACCAGGAACAGACCCAGGCTCAGCGCGAAGCCCAGGAAATACGCCGCCGCCTGGTGCGAGACCAGCGCCGACGCGAAGACGCCGAGCGCCGCGATCGCTCCGGCCAGCAACAGCAGCCCCGTGAGCGAGGTCACCAGCGGCTGCCACTGCGGCTGCACCGGCGGGTCGACGAGATGCCCCAGCATCTGCGTCAGGCCGAAGTAGAACGCCGTGCCCAGCAGCAACACGCCCGCGACCGCCACCGCGGACAGCCACTTGCCGATCACCCACTGTCGTTCCGAGACGGGCCAGCTCGTGATCAGGTCGTAGCGACCGCTGCGGTACTCGCCGCTCAGAAGACGCATGGTCACCGCGGGCATCAGGAAGACCAGGAACAGCACGAGATCGCCGTAGAGCTTGTGGAAGATGCCGGCGTGGAGGTTCAGGAATCCGAGCCGACCGCTGGCGATGGTCGCCTGGCTCGCGTCGGCGTAGCCGCGCACGAAGAGGTAGTAGAACAGGCCGGTGAGCACCAGGAACCCGGCGGTGATCACCGGCGCCTGGGTGCTCGTGAAATAGGCGCAGCTTTCGCGCCGCGCGATCGCCAGGATTCTCCTCACGACCGCTCCTCCCCGTCTTTCTGCGGTCGCGGCGGATCGCCCTGGTCCGCGCCGGTCAGGCGCAGGAAGAGGTCCTCCAGCGTGGGACCGCGGTCCTCCAGGCCCTGCAGCCGGCCGCCGGCCCGCATCACCGATTCGACCAGCTTCGGCTTGATCTCGACCGGATTGCCGGCGATCGAGATCTCGGCGCCGTCGTCGGTCATCTCGACCGCGTCTTCGCCAACGACCTCGGCCAGCGCCCTGCCGACAGCCTCGCGACTGCCGTCCCAGGCGAGCACGACGGTCGACGGTCCGTCCGTCTTGGTCAGGTGCTCGGCCCGCTCCTCGCAGACCAGCCGCCCTTCATCCAGGATCAGCACGCGTTCGCAGACCTGTCCGACCTCGGCCAGGATATGGCTCGACAGCAACACGGTCTTCCGGCCGCGGAAACCGCGGATCAACTCGCGGATCTCGACGATCTGGTGAGGATCCAATCCGCTGCTGGGCTCGTCGAGGATCAGGATCTCGGGATCGCCGACCAGCGCCTGCGCCAGCCCGGTGCGCTGTCGGTAGCCCTTGGAGAGATGCCCCACCAGACGGTCGCGTACCTCGGTCAGACCGCAGTGCTGCAACACTTCGTCGATCTGTCCGCGGATCCGACCACGCGGCACGCCCTTGACGTCGGCCACGAATTTCAGCAGCTCGCGGACCGTGCCCTCGGGATAGAGCGCCACGTTCTCGGGCATGAAACCCACCAGCCGGCGCGCGTCGAGCGGTCGGGCCACGACATCGATCCCGCCCAGGCGCACCTGACCGCGGCCGGGCGCCAGGCTGCCGGTGAGGATCTTCATGCAGGTGGATTTCCCGGCGCCGTTGGGCCCCAGAAAGCCGGCGATCTCGCCCCGGGCGACGTGAAAGCTCACGTCGTCCAGGGCGAGAACCGAACCGTATCGTCGGGTCAGGTCACGAACCTGGATCATGGCATCCCCAGTGGCGTTCCCGTCGGGAACCGTGATCAGGCCCCGGCGGTCCAGCGAAGCAGAGTCGCGCCCCAGGTGAACCCGGCGCCGAACGCGCAGAGCACCACGAGGTCGCCGGGCTTGAGTACGCCCTGTTCCTGGTAAATATGCAGAGCCGAGGGGATCGTCGCACTGGTCGTGTTGCCGTAGCGGTCGATGGTCACCGCCACCTGCGCGTCCTCCAGCCCGACACGCCGTTGAACCGCCTCGATGATCCGCAGATTGGCCTGGTGCGGCACGAAGAGCTTGACGTCTTCGCCCTTGTAGCCGTTGCGCTCGAGGATCGTCTTGGTGACCGACGACATGCCCTTGACCGCGAACTTGTAGACCTCGCGCCCTTCCTGGTGGATGTAGTGCATCCGCTTGGCGACCGTCTCGGCCGACGCCGGGTGCAGGCTGCCGCCGGCGGGCATGTACAGGTACTTCGCGCCGCTGCCGTCGATGTGATGGACGTAGTCGAGGAGACCCTCGCGGCCTTCCTCGAGCCGCTCGACCACGATCGCGCCGGCCCCGTCGCCGAACAGCACGCAGGTGTTCCGGTCGGTCATGTCCATGATCGACGACATGACCTCGGTGCCGATCACGAGCGCCTTCTTCACGGCGCCGGATTCGACCTGCGCACGCACCGTCTGCAGGGCGAAGAGGAACCCGCTGCACGCAGCAATGACGTCGTAGCCCCAGGCGTTCTTGCAGCCCAGCGCTTCCTGGATGACGCAGCAGGTGCTCGGGAACATGGAGTCGGGCGTCACGGTGGGAACGACGATGAGGTCGATCTCTTCCGGGTCGACGCCGGCATTTGCCATGGCCATGCGCGCAGCTTCGATGCCGTGCTTGCTGGCCGGCACGCCGGGCTCGACGATGCGTCGCTCCTTGATGCCCGTGCGCTCCGTGATCCACTGATCGTTGGTGTCGACGATTTTCTCGAAGTCGTGGTTGGTAACGACCTTCTCGGGGAAGGACATACCGGTGCCGGTGATCCCGGCGGAATGAAGCGTCCGTGCCGTCATGGCGTCCTTTCTCGTTCGGGCGCGCAGCCGGGAATCCGACCGTCGCGCCACGGATCGGCATGGACCGTACCGAAGGCCCGGCATAGGTTCAAGGATGGACTTGCGCCTCATGTCGAATCTTTCGCCGCGGCCACGCCACGCGCAGCTTGGTTGTGCGCGAAAGATTGCGCCGCGGAACGGGAAAGTCCAGTAGACCGTTGGGGCGTTTCCCGACGCAGCGAGGACCCCGACCGGACGGTCGGGGTCCTCGAAATCCACCAGCGTGACCAGAAGCGTTCGGAGGACTAGTCCTCCGTCTTCTCCTGTTCCTCGCCGGCATCGGCCTCGGGAGCTTCCTCGACGGGAGCATCCTCGACCGCTTCCTCAGCCGCCTCGATGAGCGCAGCTTTGGCCTCGGCCTTTTCCTCAGCCTTCATGATCCGACGCGCCTTCGTCCGCTTCTTGCTGTCCAGCGACTTGGGACGCACGGAACTGTCGACGAGTTCGAGAATGGCCATCTCGGCGTTGTCGCCCTTGCGGTTGCCGCTCATCCGCATGATGCGCGTGTACCCGCCCGGACGTTCCGAGAAACGAGGCCCGATCTCCTCGAACAGCTTCTGCAGCACCGCCGGATCGTTGACCTTCCGCGCCGCCATGCGACGAGCGTGCAGGTCTCCGCGCTTGGCGAACGTGATCAGCTTCTCTGCGAGAGAACGCGCTTCCTTGGCCTTGGGGACCGTGGTCGTGATGCGTTCGTGCTCGAAGAGGGCCGTCACCAGATTCCGGAACAGCATCTTGCGATGCGGCGCGGTGCGGTTCAGCTTTCGACCGCGATAGTTGTGACGCATTTTTCTTCCGTCCTTATTCCGCGACCCTGGCCTTGACCTTCTCGGAAACCTCGTCCTCGAAGGCCATTCCGAAGCCTAGGTTCATGCCCTCCAGGATCTCAGCGATCTCGTTCAGACTCTTGCGGCCGAAGTTCCGGAACTTCAGCATCTCGCTCTCGCTCTTGGTGACCAGATCGTAGATGGTGCCGATGTTGCCGCTCTTCAGGCAGTTCGCTGAACGAACGGACAGCTCCAGTTCCTCCACGCTCCGCGCGAGAAGTTCGATCCGGCGCTCCTGCTCCTCGTCGACCTCCACCTCTTGTGCGTCGATGGGCGCCTCGTCGAAGTTGATGAAGACCTGGTAGTGGTCCTTCATCAGCTTCGCCGCGAAACCGATGGCGTCCTCCGGCTTGATGGCACCGTTGGTGGTGATCTCGAGGATCAGTTTGTCGTAGTCGGTCCGCTGGCCGACACGGGTGTCGAGCACCCGGTAAGCCACCTTCGTGACCGGCGAGTAGTTGGCGTCCATCCGGATGACGCCGATGACCTCGCCGGGGATCTCGTGCTCCTCGCGGTCGACGTAGCCTCGTCCCATGTCGATGTAGACACGGGCCGAGAACGGGCCGGCCTCGGTGATGTTGCAGATCAGGTGATCCGGGTTGCAGACGACCAGTTCGGGATTGCCCTGAATCATGCCGGCAGTCACGGGGCCCGGTTCTGAGGCCTCGATGGTCGCCCATCCGGACGGCGCGTCGGATAGGGCGAAGACCACCTGCTTGAGGTTGAGCACGATATCCGTAACGTCCTCGAGGACGTTGGGCAGCGTGCTCAGTTCGTGCTGAACACCATCGAGCTGGACAGCGGTGATGGCATGTCCATGGATGCTGGACAGCAGGGTCCGACGCAGGGAAGTCCCCAGCGTGTGCCCGAATCCGCCTTCGAGAGGCGCGATTTCCAGCTCGGCGTAGGTATCGGTCTGCGTGTCAGGCAGTACCTTCACCCCGTCGGGCATCATCATGTTGACCCAGCGCATATACGTTCCATCCCTTCCGCTCAGCAATCAGCTTAGACCTTCGAGTAGAGCTCCACGATCAGGTTCTCCTGGATCGGGATCGGCAGGTCGCTGAGCTGCGGCTCGGCGATCAACTTGCCCGTCAGGGACTGGTCGTCCACCTCGACGAAGGGCAGACGCTCACGCCGGGCAGTGCTCTTGACCGCCTCGGCAACCATCGGGATGTTTCGGCTCTTCGGCCGAATGCTCACCTGCTGGCCCAGCCGCATCTGCGCACTGGGGATGTCGCACACACCGCCCTCCACAAGCACATGCTTGTGGCGGACAAGCTGGCGGGCGGCGTCCCGCGAGGGAGCCAGTCCCAACCTGTAGACGACGTTGTCGAGCCGCTTTTCGAGAAGATTGAAGAGATTCTCACCCGTCGGACCACTGCGTCGGTTGGCCTCAGCATAATAGAGGCGGAACTGACGCTCCAGCACGCCGTAGATCGAGCGCACCTTCTGCTTCTCGCGAAGCTGGAGTTTGTAGTCCGAGGGTTTACGCCCACGGCGACGACCATGCTGCCCCGGCGGATGCGGCCGGCGCTCCATGGCACAGCTGCTCGAATAGCAGCGCTCGCCCTTGAGGAATAGCTTCATCCCCTCGCGGCGGCAAAGCTTGCACTTCGCTCCAGTGTACCTTGCCATGAAATGAGACCTCCGTGACGCCTGCGACCTTGTCGCGGCGTCCATAATCCTATGGTTACATCCGGCGCCGCTTGGTCGGGCGGCAGCCGTTGTGCGGGATCGACGTGCAGTCCTTGATCCGGATGACCTCGAGACCCTCGGCCTTGAGGCTGCGAATGGCCGCTTCGCGACCGCTCCCCGGACCCTTGATCCAGCACTCGACCTTCTTCATGCCACCCTGGATCGCTTCCTGCGCGCAGAACCGCGCAGCCAGCTGAGCTGCGAAGGCCGTCGACTTGCGACTGCCCTTGTAGCGACCCTGGTGACCACCGCTTGACCAAGTCAGGACATTGCCCTGGAGATCGGTCATGGTGATCAGGGTGTTGTTGAAGCTCGACTTGATGTGAGCTACGCCCACCGAGTCGAATTTGCGCTTCTTGGTCTTGCGGACCTTCGCGCGCTTGTCCTTGGCCGTGGCCACTGTTACCTCCCGGTTACTTCTTCTTCATGCCGCCGGGGCGAGCAAGCGGACCCTTGCGGGTACGCGCGTTGTTCTTGGTGTTCTGGCCCCGGCAGGGCAGCTTGCGACGGTGCCGCAGGCCGCGGTAGCACCCGATGTCCATCAATCGCTGGATGTTCATCGAGAGCTCCGTGCGCAGGGAACCTTCCACCTGATAATCCTTGTCGATGATCCCGATGATACGGCGGGTCTGATCCTCGCTGATGTCCCTGGTCTTGATCTCCGGATCGATATCGGCCTTACGGCAGATTTCCACGGCCCGGTACGGGCCGATCCCAAAGATATAAGTCAGGGACGTCGAGATCCGCTTCTCGTTCGGAATATCGACACCGGCAATGCGTGCCACTCCTGGCTCCTTTCGTCTTCACATCCGATTCGGTCGGGCGGTTTGCGCCGTCGCCCTTCCTCATCGGTCGGGGTCTACCCCTGCCGCTGGTTATGGCGGCGGTTGATACAGATCACCCGAACCACACCGTTGCGGCGGATGATCTTGCACTTGGGGCAGATTTTCTTCACAGAACTACGAACCTTCATGATGCCTCCTAGCACCGTCCTACTTGTACCGGTAGGTGATGCGCCCGCGGGTCAGGTCGTAGGGCGACAATTCCACGGTCACCTTATCGCCCGGCAGGATGCGAATGAAGTGCATCCGCATCTTTCCGGACACGTGTGCAAGCATCACGTGACCGTTCTCGAGTTCAACCCGGAACATGGCGTTGGGCAGAGACTCGATCACGATACCCTCGACACTGATTCCCTCTTCCTTCGCCATTCTACTGCTCTCTTTGCGCCGTCCGGCGAGGCCGGTCGGTCAAGACCCTGGTCCCGTTGGCCGTCACGGCCACGGTGTGTTCGTAGTGCGCCGACAGTTTTCGGTCCGCGGTCACAACCGTCCAGCCGTCCGCCAACGTCACCACGCGCTTCGTGCCCTCGTTGATCATCGGCTCGATGGCGATGACCAGCCCCTCTTCCATGACGGGGTCCGGCATACTGAAGCAACGATAGTTGGGCACCTGCGGGTCTTCGTGCATCTGCTGCCCGATCCCGTGCCCGACCAGCGTCTCCACCACGGAGAAGCCTTCGTCTCGAGCCAGCGCCTCCACGGCCAAACCGACGACCGACAGACGCTTACCCGGCGCGACGGCCGCGATCCCTTTCCAGAGTGCGTCGTCGGTCACCCGAAGCAACCGTTCCGCTTCGCCGGAAACCTCGCCCACGGTCAGCGTCTCCGCGCTGTCGGAGTGCCAACCGTCCTTGATCAGGCCGATGTCCACTCCGACGATGTCGCCCTCCTGCAGCACCCGGTCTCCCGGTATACCGTGGACGACTTCTTCGTTCACCGAGATGCAGGCCGTGGCCGGAAAGCCGTGGTACCCCTTGAACGAGGGCACGCAACCCGCATCGCGGATCATGGTCTCCAGTGCGGCGTCGATGGTGCCCGTGGTCACCCCGGGCTTCAACATCGGCCGCATCTCCATGAAGACGGAAGCCAGAATCTTGCCGCTGGCGGCCATCTTGTCAATCTGATCCGTCGATTTTCGCCTAATCTTCAGTCTAGCCCAGGACACCAGTCAGCCTTTCGGTGACCTCCTGCGGTGTGCCGAAGCCCGACACCTTGCACAGGGGGTAATAGCGCCCAAGTACTTCAGCCACGGGGTCGGTCTGACGCCGAAAGACCTCCAGCCGCTTCCTCACGGTGTCTTCGCGGTCGTCGTCACGCACGTAGAGCTTTCGCTCCCCGCAGGTTGGGCAGGCCGACTTTTCACCGTCCCGGACCGCGGTTTGACTGGTCGTCGCACCGCAAGCCTGACACGTCAATCGTCCAGCGAGTCGGCCGACGATCACGTCGTCCGGCACCGTCATGAGCACGACCGCGTGGATCGTCTGATCCAGCTCGTCAAGCAACTCCCGCAGAGCTTCGACCTGCTTGACCGTCCGTGGGAAACCATCCATGAGCCATCCGTAGGCCGCGTCCTCGTGCGACAACCTCTGGCGAATCATCTCGACCATCAGGTCGTCCGACACCAGGTGTCCCATCGTCAGAACAGCAGAAACCTGCTTGCCCAATTCCGAACCGTCCTGCACCGCCGCTCGAAGCATGTTCCCGGTCGCAATGTGGACCATCTCGAACCGGGCCGCCAATTTGGCTGCCTGCGTTCCCTTGCCCACACCCGGAGGCCCCATCAGGACGACATTCACCTTAGGTCCTCCGCGCACGCAGTCGACCCTTGGCCATGAAGCCGTCGTAATGCCGCATGACCAGGTGCGACTCGATCTGCTGCAGAGTATCCAGCGCCACGCCGACGATGATCAACAGGCCTGTTCCGCCGAAGTAGAACGGCACGTTCAGGTAGTAGATCATCAGATCCGGCAGGATGGCGATGGCCGCCAGGAAGAAGGCGCCAGGCAGCGTCACGCGGGTCAGAGCCCGGTCGATATAGTCGGCGGTCTTGTTGCCCGGACGCACGCCCGGGATGAAGCCGCTGTTCTTCTTGAGGTTGTCCGCCACGTCCCGCGGGTTCAGGATCACCGCGGTGTAGAAGTAGGCGAACAGGATGATCAGTGCCGAGTAGAAGACCACGTACACCACGTGAGGCGGCGTGAAGATCCGGCTCAGCGTCTGCCAGAAGTCGTTCTGCGGAAAGAAGTTGCCCAGCGTCGCCGGGAACATGATGATCGACTGGGCGAAGATGATCGGAATCACGCCCGCAGTGTTCACCCGCAACGGGATGTGCGAACTGGCGCCGCCGTAGACGCGACGTCCCACGATCTTCTTGGCATATTGGACCGGGATCTTCCGCTGACCCTGCGTGATCGCGATAATACCGCCGATGACGGCCATCATGAACGCCATGATCATGAAGAGCTTGAACCAGTGCAAGCTACCGTCCTGCAGCTGCGTGAGCGTCCGCAGGATGTCGCTGGGATAGCGGGCGACGATACCGATGAAGATGATCAACGAGATCCCGTTGCCGATCCCCCGCTCGGTGATCTGCTCACCCAACCACATCACCAGGATGGTGCCCGTGGTCAGCGTCAGCACGAACATCAGCTTGAACGCCACGCCCGGGTACGAGACAACGCCCATACCCTCGACCGCGAAGCTCATGCCGAAGCTCTGGACCAGCGCCAGAGCGACGGTGCCGTAGCGCGTCATCTGGTTGATCTTCTTGCGGCCTTCCTCGCCCTCCTTCGCCAGCTTCTCGAAATACGGAACGACCGCCTGCAGCAGCTGGAAAATAATCGAGGCACTGATGTAGGGCATGATGCCCAGGGCGAAGATCGTGGCGTTACTAAGGTTACCGCCGGAGAACATGTCGTACAAACCGGCGAATGTCCCTTGCAGACCCGCAAAGAAATCCGCCATGGCCGCCCGGTTGATGCCGGGCACAGGGACATGACTCCCCAGGCGATAGATCGCCAGGATCAGGGCTGTAAACAGGATCCGCCGCTTTAGCTCGGGGATCTTGAACATCGATTGGTAGCTGCCAGCGATATTCAAGGCTGCTTCCTTTGCATTTGTTGCGCGCCTTCTTCTCCGGGACTACTGCTCTGTGACGGTCACCGTACCACCGGCGGCCTCGACGGCCTTGACGGCGGACTGACTGGCCTTGGTGACCTCGAGGGTCAGCTGCTTGGTCACGGTGCCGCGACCCAGGAGCTTGACGGGACGATCGGCGTACTTGACCAGGCCCTTCAGGGCCATGGCGCTGCCATCGACGGCCTCTCCGGCCTCGAAGCACTCATCCAGCTGATCCAGATTCACGAGCTGGTAGTGTTTCTTGAAGATGTTCGTGAAACCGCGCTTGGGAAGCCGGCGGTTCAGTGGCATCTGACCACCTTCGAACCAGGGCGGCATGCCGCCACCGGAACGGGCCTTCTGTCCCTTGTGTCCGCGCCCGCTGGTCTTGCCCTGGCCGGAGGCCGGGCCGCGACCGCGACGCTTCTTCTCGCGGTTGGCGCCCTTGGGGGCGCCGATGTCGTTGAGCTTCAGCATGCTATTCCACCTCTTCGACCCGCACGAGGTGCCGCACCTTGTGCAACATGCCCCGGATCGCGGGAGTATCCTCGTGGACGACGGTCATCTGGTGATGCCGCAGCCCCAGAGCCTCGACCACCCGACGATGGATCTGGGGGCGACCGATGACACTCTTGATCTGAGTGACCTTCAGCTTATTCATCGCTGACTGCCTCCTGCTCCGGAGCAGCCTCCACCGGCGTCTCGACAGCCTTTTCGCGCTTGGGCATACCCAGCACTTCGGCGACGGTCAGACCACGCTTGGCAGCGAAGTCATCGGCCGTCCGCAACTGACGCAGTCCGTCCATGGTGGCCTTGACCACGTTGTTGGGGTTTCGCGACCCCAGCTGCTTGGTCAGGATGTTACGGATGCCCGCGGCCTCGACGATGGCACGAACGCCACCGGCCGCGATGACTCCGGTACCCGGCGTCGCAGGCTTCAAGAGCACGCGGCTGGCGCCGCAACGACCGATCACCTGGTAGGGGATCGTGTCCTTCAGCATGGGCACCTTCGTCATGCCGGTCCGGGCGTTTTCCCCGGCCTTGCGAATGGCATCACTGATCTCGTTGGCCTTGCCCATGGCCACGCCCACGCGACCCTTGCCGTCACCGACGGTCACGATGGCGCTGAAACTGAAGCGCCGGCCGCCTTTGACCACCTTGGCCACACGGTTGATGTTGATCACGTTCTCGAGCAGGTCGGACTGCTCGCGATCGCGTCGGTCACGCGACCCACGACCACCGGGTCCACCAGGTCTGCCGCCAGGTCCACCAGGTCGGCCACCGGGTCCACCAGGGCCACCAGGGCGTCCGCCCGGGCCACCGGGTCCGCGGCGGTTGT
>CAZJMO010000004.1:22344-30888 GCA_964547085.1 uncultured Fibrobacteraceae bacterium
CCGGCCGCCATATGGTGATTATAGCCAATGCCATGGCAATCACTGCAAAGCCAACACCGGGTCCGCGTCGGTTGTCACGGCCACCGGGGCCACGTCCACCCCGGGCGGGTCCCCCGGGTCGAGTGTTGTTCATATCCGCCATCGGGTTCCTGCTCCTCTTTACGTGCGCCCGCATCTCAACGGGCATGGCACTCTAGAACTCGAGACCGCCGTCCCGTGCGCCCTGCGCCAGCGCCGCGACGCGACCGTGATAGAGGTAGCCGTTGCGGTCAAAGACCACCTTGGCTACACCCTTGGCCTTGGCCTGCTCGGCCAGAGTCCGTCCCACCCGATAAGCTGCGGCACGCTTGCCGTCGAACCCTTCGGGGAGTTCGTACTCGCCAGCCTTGTCGACGTGCGTCGAGGTCAAGGTCGACCCCTGATCATCGTCCACCAGCTGGGCGTACATGTTGCGGTGGCTGCGGAAAACCGTCAGCCGGGGCCGATTGGCGGTACCGTGCAACCGTTTGCCCACGCGCCGCTTGCGCTTGAGCCAGGCATCACGCCTTGTCTTACTGAACTCGCTCATCGCTCACCTCCGAGGGCGGTTACTTGCCCGCAGCCTTGCCGGCCTTGCGGATGATCTGCTCGCCCTCGTATCGGATGCCCTTGCCCTTGTAAGGCTCCGGCTTGCGGAAGGCGCGAATCTCGGCCGCCACCTGACCGACCTGCTGCTTGTCGGTCCCACTGACGATGATCTTCGTGGGCTCTGGGCATTCGATGGTGATGCCCTCCGGAATCGAGTACTCGAGAGGATGGCTGAACTGCAGCTGCAGGTCCAGAACCTTCCCCTTGACCGCGGCGCGGTAACCCACGCCCTCGATCTGCAGTACTTTCTTCCAGCCCTCGGTCACACCGAGGATCTGGTTCGCGATCAACACGCGCACCAAACCGTGACGGGCCCTCATGGGCTTGGTCTCGTCCGGGCGCGTGATCACGAGGTGGCCATCGGTCATCTCGTAACTCAGACCCAAGGGGACGTGCTGCTTCAGCTCGCCCTTCGGACCTTTGACCACGGACGTGTTCCCGTCCACCGTGACGGTCACTCCGGAGTTAATCGGGATGGGATTTTTGCCGATGCGGGACATTCTTCTTCCTCCGCGGCCTGACCGCTTACCAGACCTCGCAGAGCACCTCGCCGCCGATACCGCGAGCGCGGCACTGGTGACCGGTGAGGATACCCTGGTTCGTGCTCAAGATGGAGATACCATAGCCACCACAGACCTTGGGAATCCGCTCCTTGCCGGCGAAGATTCGACGGCCCGGACGACTCACGCGGCGGATGCCTTCGACCACGCCGGTCCGCTGACCGTCGCGATCGTAATAGCGCAGGTACACACGAAGCGTCCCCTGTGCATTGTCGGAGATCTCCTCGATCTTCTGGATATAGCCCTGCTCCTGGAGCACCACGGCGATTGCCTTCTTGGTGCCCGACGCGGGAATGTCCACCTTCCGTTGACCGGCCTGGATGGCATTCCGGATCCGGGTCAGCATATCCGCGATGGGATCAGTCATGCTCATGCTTCTCGTCTCCTAGTGCTCTACCAGCTGGACTTCTTCACGCCGGGAATCATGCCCTCGAGGGCTAGCTCCCGGAAACAAATGCGGCAGATGCCGAAGCGCCGAATGTAGCCCCGAGAACGACCGCACCTACGGCAACGGTTGTATGCCCGGACCTTGAACTTGGGCGGCCGGTTAGCCTTGGCGATTAGCGACTTGCGCGCCAATTCGATTCCTCCCTTACGAGCGCCGGAACGGCATGCCGAGCAAGCTGAGTAGCTCCCGGCCCTCTTCATCCGTCTTGGCAGTGGTCACGATGGTCACGTTCATACCCCGAGGTTCGTCCACCTTGTCGTAGTCGATCTCGGGGAAGATCAGCTGGTCCTTGAGGCCCAGCGTGTAGTCGCCCATGCCGCTCAATCGCGTGGGCACACCGCGGAAATCTCTGATTCGCGGCAGCGTCACGTTGATGAAACGGTCCAGGAACTCCCACATCCGGTCATGGCGCAGGGTTACCCGGGCGCCGATGGGCATGCCCTCTCGAAGTTTGAAGTTCGAGATGGACTTCCGCGCCTTGGTCGGCACGGCCTTTTGGCCGGCGATGGCATCGAGTTCGGCGATGGCGATTTCGAGAACCTTGGGGTTCGAGATCGCCTTGCCGAGGCCCATGTTCAGGACCACCTTCACCGGTTTCGGGATCTGCATGGCGCTCCCGTACTCGAATTTTTCGAGCAGCTGCCCCTTGACCTCTCGGTCATAGGTTTCTCGCAGCCGGGGCATCGTTTTGGCAGTCATCAGGCCTTCCTCCGTCATCCTGTTCAGTCCGGCAATCCTAGTCGGTCAGCATTTCGCCGCTCTTCTTGCTCACGCGAGCGCGGCTGCCGTCGGACAGGATCTCCTTGCCGATTCGGGTCGGCTGCTTCGTGTTGGGGCACACCAGCATCACGTTCGATGCATGGACAGGCGCTTCCTTCTCGATGATGCCACCCTGGGGGTTCATCTGATTGGGGCGCTGGTGCCTCTTGATCAGGTTGATCTTCTCCACGATGACCCGGTTGGCCTTCGGGAAGACCTTGAGGATCTTGCCTTCCTTGCCCTTGTCGTTGCCACTGATGACGCGGACGTGGTCGCCCTTTTTGATCCGCATCACAGCACCTCCGGGGCCAGGCTGACGATCTTCATGAACTTCTTCTCGCGCAGCTCACGGGCCACGGGCCCGAAGATACGCGTGCCGACCGGCTCTTTACCCTCGGCATCGAGGATCACGGCTGCATTCTCACTGAAGCGAATGTAGCTGCCGTCCCGACGACCGATTTCCTTCTTCGTGCGCACGATGACGCACTTGACGACCTGCCCCTTTTTCACGTTGCCGTTGGGGATGGCCGATTTTACCGACGCGACGATGATGTCGCCAACGCGGGCGTACCGGCGGCGAGTGCCGCCCAGCACGCGGATGCATTGGGCCACCTTGGCGCCGGAGTTGTCCGCGATTGTCACACGCGTGGATTCCTGGATCATTGCCTCTGCCTCCGGGCCTACTTGGCCTTCTCGAGAATCTCTGCGACCCGCCAGCGCTTGGTCTTGGAAAGAGGACGGGTGCTCATCAGCCTCACCACGTCGCCGATCCGGCACTCGTTCGCGTCATCATGCGCAACCAGCTTCGCCGACCGCGTGATGATCCGCTTATACAGCGGATGCGGAAAACGCCGGTTGATCTTCACGACCACGGTCTTGTCCATCTTGGCGGACACGACCGTGCCGATACGGACCGCCCTCAGGTTGCGTTCGGTGCTTCCCATCATTCCTTCTCCTCACCCCCGCGCTGGGGGCTGATCGGCGCTAGTTCGCCGTCTTCCGCTTCTCGGTGATGACCGTCTTGATGGCCGCCAGTTCCCGCCGGGCCTCACGAACCGACAGGGGGTTGTCGACCTGCCGCAGCTTGAGCCGCAGCCGAAGGTTCATCATCTCTTCGGCCTTATCCCGCTCGAGGCTCACGAGGTCCTCGAGGGTCAGGTCCCGCAGATCGTGCGCTTTCTTCTTCGCCATGACCTAGTCTCCCTGCCGGCTGACAACGCGGGTCTTGAACGGCAACTTGGCGGCGCCGAGGCGAAGCGCCTCTTTGGCCAGAGCCGAATCGACCCCGTTGATCTCGTAGATGATGCGCCCGGGCTTAACCACCGCGACCCAGTACTCGGGAGCGCCTTTGCCCTTACCCATACGGGTTTCGGCAGGCTTCAACGTGATGGGTTTGTCCGGGAACACGCGGATCCAGACCTTGCCCATACGCTTGATCTTACGGGTAATCGCAATACGGGCAGCTTCGATCTGCCGGCTCTTGAGCCAGCCGGGCTCCATCGCCTGCAGTCCGTAGTCACCGAAAGACACTTTGGAACCGCGGTAGGCTACGCCCCGCATGCGGCCCTTCATCATCTTCCGGAACTTCGTGCGCTTCGGCATCAACATGGTTCAGTTTCCTCTGCTGTCGGCGGGCGCACCGTCGCGCCCCGTTCCATCACCGGATCGTCCGGACCTAGGCCCGATCCCGCGCCACCTGGTTTCGCAGTTGCTCCTTGTACTCCGCCGGGAAGATCTCGCCCTTGCAGATCCAGACCTTCACGCCGATGGCGCCGTACTGCGAACGGCCGGTGGCCGTGCCGTAGTCGATGTCCGCGCGAAGCGTGTGCAGAGGCACACTGCCTTCGGCGTAACTCTCGACCCGCGCCATCTCGGAACCGCCGAGACGTCCAGCCGCGCGAACCCGGATACCCTTGGCACCCATCCGCATGGCCGTGGCGATGGCTTTCTTCATGGCCCGGCGGAACGAAACGCGACTCGCCAACTGCACAGCGATGTGCTCGGCGACCAGCGGTGCGCTCAACTCGGGCTTCTTCACTTCGTCCACATCCAGCTTGACCTTCTTGCCGGTGAGCTTCTCGAGCTCTTGGCGGAGGGACTCGGCCTGGGCGCCTCGGCGTCCGATGACCACGCCCGGTCGGCTGGTGGCGACGATGATATGCACGCGCTCACGGAAACGCTTGATCTTGATCGACGCGATCCCCGCATTGCCCACACGGGCCTGCACGTACTTACGGACCTTCATGTCCTCGATCAACCAGTCAGCGAAGTGCTTCTGGGTGAACCAGGTGCTGTTCCAGTCCTTCACGATTCCCAGCCGGAATCCGATCGGATGTGTTTTCTGACCCATGGTCTTCCTTCCCTAGGCTCCGCGGGCTTCCGATCCACGGCGCTCGTTCAGCCGGCGCGTCTCGGTCTCCCACCAGCAGCTCAGTCGAGCGTCTCGACCGTCACCTTGAAATGGCTCGTCCGCTTCATGATGCGGAATGCCCGACCCTGGGCTCGAGGACGAATCCGCTTGAGGGTCGGACCCTCGTCGATGCGGATCTCCTTGACCAGGAGACGATCGTTCTGTAGGTCCACGCCACCCTCATTCAGCACCTGTGCATTCGCAGCGGCCGCGCGGACAGTCTTCCGCAGGAGGGGAGACGCTTTTTTCGGCGTCAGCGCCAGGATACCAAGGGCGTCCTGGACAGTCTTACCCCGGATCAGATCGGCAACTTGCCGCGCCTTTCGGGCAGAGATCCGGATGTAGCGAGAGCGGGCCATTGCCTCCATCTCATATCCTCCAGCGGCTACTTCTTCTTGTTCTTGCTGGTGTGACCACGGTAAGTGCGCGTCGGCGCGAACTCACCAAGCTTGTGTCCCACCATGTTCTCCTGGACGTATACCGGCACGAACTGCTTCCCGTTGTGCACGGCAATAGTGTGGCCCAGGAACTCGGGGACGATCGTCGAACGCCGGGACCAGGTCTTGATAACCCGCTTTTCTCCCTTGGCATTCAGGCCTTCCACCTTGGTGAGCACGTGCTCATCCACGAAGGGCCCTTTCTTGATCGAACGCGTCATGCCTCTGCCTTCCTCCGGTCAAACGGCCACCGTGTCATCATCGAGCAGCCGGTCGCGTGGCTACTTCTTCTTCTTGCGCCGGCGCACGATAAACGCGTCAGACGGCTGCTTCTTGCGAGTCTTGTATCCCTTGGTCGGCATGCCCCACGGGGTGCAGGGATGCCGTCCACCGCTGGTACGACCCTCGCCGCCGCCATGCGGATGGTCAACCGGGTTCATGGCGACGCCACGAACCTTGGGCCGACGGCCCAGCCAGCGCGAACGGCCGGCCTTGCCGCTGACCACATTCTCGTGCTCCGAGTTGCCCACTTCACCGATGGTCGCGTAGCAGTTGCGGTGCACCATGCGCACCTCGCCGCTCGGCATGCGAAGGGTGACACGGTCGCCCTCCTTCGCCATAACCTGCGCGTAACTGCCGGCCGACCGAACCATCTGTCCACCCTTGCCGATGTTCAGTTCCACGTTGTGCACCAGGGTGCCAAGCGGAATATTCGCCAAGGGCAGGCAGTTGCCGGCGTTGTAGGACGCCTCGGGGCCGCATTCGACCATCTGTCCGACCTCGAGGCCCTTGGGCCACAGGATGTAACGCTTCTCGCCGTCCACGTAATGCAGCAGCGCGATGCGGGCACTCCGGTTGGGGTCGTATTCGATGGCCGCGACCTTTGCAGGCACGCCAGACTTGTTATGCCGCTTGAAGTCGATCTTGCGGTAGCGACGCTTGTGGCCACCACCACGACGGCGGCTGGTAATCCGGCCCGTGTTGTTGCGCCCGCCAGACTTGGTCAGCGGCTCGAGCAACGACTTTTCGGGCTCGGTCTTGGTGATCTCCGCGAAATCCGCAACAGTGCGGAATCGCTGCGTCGGGGTCACCGGCTTGAGTTTCCTGATCGCCATCTCGTCCTGTCTCCTCGAGTTCGGCGGGCGTCGGCCACCCGACCTGCCTCGTCTTCGCAGCCGGCGTTGGGCCGGCTATACAACGTCGGGACCTTCTAGACCTGGTCGAACAGATCGATGTTGTCGCCCGCGGCCAGGGTCACGATGGCCTTCTTCCAGTCGGCGCGCTTGCCGGCGAAACGGCCGAGCCGTTTGACCTTGCCGCGCACGTTCATGGTGCGAACATCAGTCACCTTGACGCCGAAGTAGTGCTCGATCGCCTGACGGATCTCGTGCTTGTTGGCGTCCGGATGAACCTGGAAAATGAACTTGTTGTCCCGCTCCCGCAGCTTGGAAAACCGCTCCGTCACCAACGGCTTGCGGACAACCTGACTCAGGTCCTTCATGCGAAGACCTCCTGGGTACCTTCGAGCGAGGCCTCGGTGAACACCACGTTGTCCGCCCACAGAATGGTGTAGGTGTTCAACTCGTTGCTCCGCAGAACCCGAACCCCGTCGACGTTGCGCAAGCTCTTGTAGAGCGCGTCAGCCTCGTTGGGCAGGATGAACAGCGTGTGACGCCCTTCGAGCGCCATCTTGCCGAGCATCGCGGCCATGGGTTTGGTCTTCGGCGTGTCCATCTCGAAGTTCTCGAGCACGGTGATCCGCTCGCTCGCCGCGCGGTCGCTCAGCGCCGACTTCAACGCCAAGCGCTTGATCTTCCGCGGCAGCTTGTAGCTGTAGTCGCGCGGGTGCGGACCGTGGGCACGGCCGCCACCGACACGGCTGGGGCTTGTGATCGAACCCATACGGGCACGACCGGTCCCCTTCTGCCGGAACATCTTGGACTTCGAGCCGACGACCTCGGCCCGGGTCTTGGTGTCATGGGTTCCCTGGCGCTGGTTTGCCAGGTAGCACCGCACGGCCTCATAAAGAGCCTGGCGGTGCACGGGCTGCTCAAAGAGCACGGCGGGAAGTTCCACCGTCCCCTTCTGGTCACCCGTACTGCTGTATAATTTCGCAGTTGCCATGGTCCCTACCTTGTCTATCCGGTTCAGCCGGACGTTATCTACCGGCTCGGCCGGATGAACACGATCCCGTTCTTGTGGCCAGGCACCGAACCGCGAACCAGCAGCAGGTTCCGCTCCTTGTCGATGGCCACGATCTTCAGGTTCTTCTTGGTTTCCTGCTTGTTGCCGTACTGGCCCGCCATGGGGTGTCCGGGCATCACGCGCCCGGGCCACTCGCACATGCCGATACCGCCGGCCTGCCGCACGTTCTTCGAACCGTGCCCATCAGGACCACGGTGGTGACCGTGGCGCTTGATGCGACCCGAAAAACCGCGACCCTTGGTGGTTCCCGAGACATCGACCTTCACGGCACCCTCGAGCGCGTCCAGATCGACGGTCTGGCCGAGATTGTACTCGGGCGCAGTGTCGAAACGGTACTCGATGAGGGTCCGCAGAGGGTCTGTGCCGGCCTTGCGGAAGTGCCCCTGCATAGGCATGGGCGTGTTCTTGGCCTTCTTGGCGCCGAAGCCGACCTGCACCGCGTTGTATCCGTCCGTCTTCTCGGTCTTGACCTGCGTCACGACGACGGGTCCAGCCTCGATCACGGTTACGGGCACACTGCGGCCGTCTTCATCGAAGCGCCGTGTCATGCCGATCTTTTTGCCGATCAGTCCGATCATCTCTCTCGCTCCTCGTCTCCCGCCCGGTCTCCCGGTCAAGAGGCAACGATCTCCACGTCGACGCTGGCGGGAAGCGCCAGCTTACGCAGGAATTCCATGGTCTGCGGGGTCGAGTTCTCGATCTCGATCAACCGCTTGTGAATCCGCGTCTCGAACTGCTCGCGGGACTTCTTGTCCACATGGGGCGAACGCAGAACGGTGTACACGGACCGCTTCGTGGGCAGGGGAATCGGCCCCCGCACCAGGGCTCCGGTCCTCAGGACCGTCGAGACGATGACCTCGGCCGATTTGTCGAGGACAGCCGGCTCGTAAGCCCGCAACTTGATCTGTACTTTCTGTCGAGCCACTACTGCTCCTTCCGCGAGGCTACTCCAGCTTCGCTTACCGGGGGCGCCGGCAGCGCCTGCTCACCTAGACGCGCTTTATGTGGAGCCGGCCACGAGGACCGGCCCCGGGAAATCACACTATTCGAGGATCTTCGCGACCACACCCGCACCCACGGTCCGGCCACCTTCGCGAA
>CAZJMO010000005.1:0-6537 GCA_964547085.1 uncultured Fibrobacteraceae bacterium
GCGTGAGCGCGACGATCGACCTTGTCGACGGTCCCGCGCTCGATGACGCGGCGGCGTGGCAAGCGGCGTGGGAAAAGGGTCTGAACGGGACGGTGCAGATCGGCGCCGTCGGCGGCGAGATCACCGTTGCGGCGCCGCAACTGGGCGAGCGTCTGCGGCTGACGGGCGTGCAGTTGACTGCGGACCTGAGCTCGCCGCGGGGCAAGACGCGGCTCGACGCGACGGTCGACCATCCCGCGCTGCGCGGGGACGTGGTGGCCGAGGTGGTGCCCACCGGCGACGACGGGGCCGTGCAGGTGCGTCTGGAGCTGCCGCGACTGGACCTCGACGTCCTGGCCGCGGCCGCCGAAGCGGCAAGGCAGAGCGACGCCCAGGCCGACGCGGGGTTCTCGCTGGTGCGGTCGGCGCTGGCGGCCGGCCCGACCGACGAGCCGGCAGTCGGCGACCTGATTCCAGCCGACCTCGCCGCCGATTTCGAGGCGACGGCAGCACAACTGGTCTTCATCGAGTCGGTCTACACCGATGTGCGGCTGTCCGGGACGCTTCGCGAGCGGGTGATCGACGTGCCGACGCTCGGCGGACGGCTGGGGTCGGGTTCGATCGCCGGCCGCGCCAATCTCGACTACGCCGTCGATCCGCACGGCCGCGCCGCCTGGGACGCCCGCCTCGACGACGTGCCGGCGAACGTGCTGCTGGCGCCCTACGCGCCGTATCTGGCGGCGATCTGGACCGGAACGCTGAGCGCGACGACGAAGGGGTCGTGTGATCTGGCGGACCCGGATGCGATCCTGAACTCGCTGTCGATTGTCGGCGATCTCTCCGGCAGCGACGGCACGGTCGACCTGCGACAGTCGCTGGGCGGCGTCGCGCAGTACCTGGGAGACCGGCAGGATCTGCTGCGGGTCGCGTATGGCACGGCGCGGCAGCATTTCGAGGTGCGGGAGGGCAAGATCCTGGTGCAGGGGATCAAGATCGACGGTCGCGAGACCGACTGGGCCGGGGACGGCTGGTTCGCCCTGGACGGCACGATGAATCTGGACCTGAACGTCCGTCTTCCGGCCGGGTTCACGCCGGATCTGGGGGACGTGACCTTCCTTGCGGACGCCCTGCGGGACGAGGAAGGACGCATCGGGCTGGACTTCACGTTGACCGGTGAAACGCGTAAACCAGCCGTGAAACTGAACCTGGATCCCGCCGAACTGTTGAAGTCGGACGCGGTGAAGGACGAAATCGAGGACGAAGTGAAGAAAGGGCTGGGTGGGTTGCTTGACAGACTCAAGGGCAAGTAGTATCGTGCTTGCTCGCCGTGAGAGGACAAGCGCCACACGGCCTAGAGACGATCTTTCCGGCAGGGTGGACAGGCAGTGCTCAGGTGGTTTCCGGAGGGCTAGCCTAACTGGTAAGGCAGCGGTCTTGAAAACCGCCGGGTGAGAGCCTTTGGGGGTTCGAGTCCCCCGCCCTCCGCCAAGATTCTGGAGAGGTGGCCGAGCGGCTGAAGGCGCACGCCTGCTAAGCGTGTGTGGGGAAACTCACCGAGGGTTCGAATCCCTCCCTCTCCGCCAGATACATCGCGAATAAAGGTGCGCCCATAGCTCAACTGGATAGAGCACCTGACTACGGATTAGGAGGTTGGGGGTTCGAATCCTCCTGGGCGTACCACCTTCTTTGCGAAGAGACAGCGGACTGCGAAAGCGGTCCGCTGTTTCGTTGTCCCGGAACTCGTCCCGCATCCCGCGGTTGACGCTGCGAACACCTTGCCAACTCGGTCGCCTGTCCCTATGGTCCGCACGGACGGGCGCCACACGGCGAGCCTGCCTAAATCCCAACCTGGACGGGGCCTCTTGCAGACAACGATCCGCTGTTGCCGCGCCGCGCTTGCGCTCATGACCGTTTCCACGCTGGCGGCGGCCGCCGTGCCGCGCGTGGCGGTCGACCAGCTTCACGAAGGCCAGACCGGGTACGGACTGACCGTCTTCCACGGCACCGAACCCGACACCTTCGGCGTCACCATCCTCGGCGTCCGACACGGCGCTCGAGCCGGCGGCGACATCATCATGGTGGAACTGTCGGGCCGGGATCTGGAGCGCACGGCCGTGGCGCAGGGGATGAGCGGCAGCCCGGTCTATCTGGACGACGGCCGGCTGGTGGGCGCCGTCGCGTTCGGCTGGCCCGGGGCGCTGCGGCCGATCGCGGGGCTCACGCCGGCGGCGGATCTGGACGTGGCCCGAGACCGGCGCGACCGCGCCCATGCAAGTGCCGGTGCGGACGCGGCCGTGTCCGCCGACCCGGCCGCATTGCTGGGCGACCCGGCGGCGGCCGGCCTGGCGTCGACCCTGTTTCCCGACGTGGTGATCGGCCCGCGCGTCCCGGCGTTCGCGGCGTCCTGGCCTGCGCCCGAGGTCCTCGCGCAGGATCTGTTGCCGCGGCCTTCGGCGCCGGCGACGTCGCGGTTCGCGCCGCTCGAGCTGGGGCTGTTCGCCTTGCCGGCCGGAGCGTCCGCCGCGACCATCGCTCCGTCCCGTCTGAAGCCCGGTTCGGCCTGCGCCGTGGCCCTGGTGACCGGCGACGCCCAGCTGGGCGCCATCGGTACCGTGAGCCTGGTCGAGGACGATCGCATCGTCTGCATGGCGCACCCGTTCATGCAGCTGGGACCGGTCGATCTGCCGCTGGCCACGGCCGAGATCGTGACCATGTTCCCGAGCCGGCAGATCAGCTTCAAGATGGGCTCGGCCGGACCCGTGGTCGGGCGCGTGACGCACGACCTGCGCGCCGGTCTCGCCGGCGAACTGGGGCGCCTGGCGCCGACAGCGCCGGTCTCCGTGACGGTCCAACAGCCGTCGGGGTCGCGCACGTTCGATTTCCGCGTGGCGCAGCAGCCCAACCTCACGCCGCAGCTCGTGTTCTGGTGCCTGTACAACGCGGTCCTGGCCGAGGGCGACGACCAGAGTTCGCAGCTCGTCCGTTACGACATCGTCCTGACGGTTGCCGGCGAGAACGGCGAGCCGCGATCGCCCATCCGGCTCGACGGCGTCACCGGTGGCCAGGGCGGAGTGTCGGCCCTGGCGGCGGACTGGCAGGCGCCGCTGACGATCCTCCTGAACAACCGCCACGAGCGTCTCACGCTGATCGACGTGCGGGCCGAGCTGACCGTGGAGCGGCCGGTGCGCGCGGCGCGGATCGTGGGGCTGTACGGGCCGGCGCGAATCGAACCGGGGGAGGCCTTCACCGTGGAGGTCGTCCTCGAACCGCGACGCGGTCCGCAGCGGCGCGAACGCTTCGAGTTGCGCGCTCCGGCCGGCGTGTCGACCGGAGTTCTGCGGATCGGAGCCGCCAGCGCCCGCGAGTTCTTCCAGCTCGACGCCGTCCGCGCAGCCGGGCTCTTCGAGGACCATGATCTGAGCGCCACGTTCGACCTCCTCAATACGCCGCGCGCGCTCGACGAACTCACCGTCGCCTTGATCTCGACCGCGCCCGGCGTGACCTCCGGCGGCCGCGAACTGGCCGGACTGCCGGCGTCGGTCCAGCGCACGCTGGCGATGGGACCGCCGGGATCGACCACGCCGACGACCGCCGTCTACCTGGATCGCGTCGCCCGGCCGGTCGGCATGATCCTGCAGGGCAACGCGGTCCGGGACGTCGAGGTCCGCGCGCAACCAGCCCCCCGACCCGAGGGAGACCGTCCATGATCCGCATCCAGGCTCTGCTTCTCGCCCTCCTGGCGACCGTGTCGATCGCCGCGGCCGCCGGTCCCGCGTACTGGGACAGCCCGGGCCGGATCCCCTTCACCGGCGGCGAACTGCACGGCGCGGCGCTCGACGCGCGCGGCAGCCTGGTGCCCGGCCTGGTGGCCGAGACCGTGCTGGCCGACAGCGCCCTGGTGTTCTGGTCGGCGACCGTCGGCGAGGGCGGCGTCGTGCATGTCGGCAGCGGCCATGACGGTCGCGTGTGGCGACTCGACGACGACGCGTCGCTGCTGGCGGAGCTGGAGGTCGAAGAGGTCTTCTCGGTCCTGGCGGACGGCGACGGCGTTCTCGCCGGTTGCGGACCGGGCGGACAGGTCTACCGGATCGACCGCCGCGGCGAGGTCGTGCTCGTGGGAGAAACGTCCGGCGGTTACGTCTGGGATATCGAGCGGGCTCCGGACGGCACGGTCTATCTGGCGACGGGCACGCCGGCGACGATCTACCGGATCGCCGGCGACGGTCTGGAATCCGTGGTGGAATTGCCGGCCTCCAACGCCCTGGACCTCGCGGTCATGGCGGACGGCTCGCTGCTCGTGGCGGCGCAGGGCCCCGGACGCGTCTTCCACGTCCGGCCGCGCGCGCGACAGTGGGCGCTGCTGCTGGCGCTGGACCAGGACGAGGGGCGGCAACTCGTCGAGGGTCCCGACGGCTGGTACGTGCTCGGCTACCAGGACGAGGCGCAGGACGGCAACGGGAACGGAGGCGGGAACGGGAACGGCGGCGCCGCGGATCTCGGTCCGTTCGACCTCATGGTCACGGCGGATGCGGGCGTGGAGCAGATCCGGTCCGCGCTCTACCGGGTCACCGGGGACACGCCGGTGCAGGTGTGGAGCAGCGAACGGGTCGTCACCTGCCTTGCCTGGAGCGGCGACCACGGCTGGCTGGGCGCCGGCGAACGCGTGCAGGGCGGACCGACCACGCTCGACGGTCTGCTGCTGCCCAACGACCGCCGTCCGCTCGCGACCTGGGAGGGCGGCGACGTGATCGACCTTCTCGTCGTGCCCGGCGACCGCGGTCCCGACGAGGTGCTGGCCGTCCAGGCCAACCCCGGTCTGGTCACGCGGCTGCGCCCGGCGCGCAAGGGTGAAGCGGTCGCCATGAGCGCGCCGCTGGACGGTCGGTTGCCTGTGCGGTGGGGGCGTCTGCGCTGGCGCGGTCCCGCCGGAGGCGCCGAGCCGCGTTTCGCCGTGCGCGTGGGCAACAGCCCCGCGCCGGACGACGCCTGGATCGACTGGGTCGACCTCGGGCGTGGTCGGGATCTCGATCTCGCGAAGGTCCAGACTGCGCGCAGCCTGCAATGGCGCGTGACTCTGCCGGCGGGCAGCCGGGTCGATGCCGTGACCGTGAGCGGGGTCGAGCCCAACGTCGCGCCGCAGATCATGCACTTCGAACTGCAGGCCGACGGCGCGGTCTACGAGGGCGGCATGATGCAGTCGCCCGACCAGGTCACGCAGCGGTTCGCGGACGGGCTGCAGGTGGAATACAACCTTCAGAGCCGTCGGGACCGACGGCTGGATCACGCGCGCGCCGACGCCCTTCGCCCGTTGCGCGCACTCACGTGGCACGCGGCCGACCCCAACGCCGACCGCCTGGATTTCCAGGTCTTCCGGCGGCGCCAGGGGGACGAGGCGTGGTTGCCGCTGGGGCCGGCGACGGTCGATCAGGTCCGGACCTGGGACACCGCGACACTGGCCGACGGCTGGTACGATCTGCGGCTGGTCGTCAGCGACCGGCCGTCGAATCCCGACGACGGCGCGCTGATGTCGGAGCGGCTGCTGGGGCCGGTGCCGGTGGACAACACGCCGCCCGAGATCTCGGACTGGCGTCTCGAACATCACCGCGCCGGCTTTTCGGTAGCGCTGTCGGCGCGCGACGACATGGGGCCGCTGGCCGGCGCCGAGGTCGTGCTGCCGGACGGCACGGTCGAGCGGTTGGACCCCGCCGACGGCGTCTGCGACGGCGAACGCGAGGATTTCAATGCTCCGGTGCGCTACCCGCGCGATGGACAGGCGACGGCCCCGCGGCCGTGGTCGGTCACCGTCCGGGTCTGGGATCTGCGGGGCAACGTGGCGCAGGTCGTGGGAGTGCTGCCGTGAGCGAGGATCTGCTGGCCGGATTCACCAGCCACGAGCGCTGGATGAGCGAAGCGTTGCGCGAGGCCGAGATCGCCGCCGGCGCGGGCGAGGTCCCCGTCGGGGCGATCGTCGTGCGCGACGGCAAGGTCCTCGGGCGCGGCCGCAACCAGGTCGAGCAGCTGCAGGACGCGACCGCACACGCCGAGGTCCTGGCCATCGGGGCGGCCAGCGGCGCGACGGGCGAGTGGCGGCTCGAAGACGCGACTTTGTACGTGACCCTGGAGCCCTGCACCATGTGTTGCGGCGCGCTGCTTCTGAGTCGCGTCCCGACCGTGGTGTTCGGGGCCCACGATCCGCGTGCGGGCGCCGTCGTGTCGACCGCGCGATTGCTGCAGGGACATCCGTACGGGCATCGGGTCGAGGTGGTCGGCGGGATCCTGGCCGATCGCTGCGGCGGGTTGCTGCGGGAGTTCTTCCAGCGTCGGAGAGACGGCGGGAAAGAACCGTCGACGGGTTGTTGATTTCGCCGGAACCCGATGTTATATTGCGCCCTCCGATTCGGCGGAGAGGTGCGAGAGTGGCTGAATCGGCACGACTGGAAATCGTGTGTGTCGCAAGGCACCGTGGGTTCGAATCCCACCCTCTCCGCCAGTTCTGCCGCGGGGCAGAACCTGATGGTTGAGATGGATGGAACCTCGCGGAGAGGTGCCGGAGTGGTT
>CAZJMO010000005.1:6547-12480 GCA_964547085.1 uncultured Fibrobacteraceae bacterium
GGTTACCGTGGGTGCGAATCCCACCCTCTCCGCCAGCCTCGCCTCGGTGGAGAGCGGGGATGAAAATATCGTGGAGAGGTGCCGGAGCGGTTGAACGGGGCGGTCTCGAAAACCGTTGAACTAGCAATAGTTCCCAGGGTTCGAATCCCTGCCTCTCCGCCACGATTTTGTTCGATCGCCGAAGCGATCGCTGTCCATCGACCGGGGTCGGTGGTATCTTACAACCGAATAATTCTGGTGGGGATGTAGCTCAGTTTGGGAGAGCGCCTCGTTCGCAACGAGGAGGCCGTGGGTTCAAGTCCCATCATCTCCACCACCGATTCCCCGGGATTCCAAGCCCGGGACACAGTTGGGCCAGGCCCGACGTGACGTCGGAGCGCTAACCCCGCCAGGGCCGGAAGGCAGCAACGGTACGCTCACTCCGTCGTGTGCGCCGTCAGCCTGGCCCTTTCTCGTAGCCCTCCCGGGTTCACGTCGGCGGCCTGACCGACACCCTTTGCACCTGGAGCCGCGCTGCATGTCCTACCAGGCCATCGCCCGCAAGTACCGGCCCGAGACGTTCGCCGACGTCGTGGGACAGGAGCACGTCACCGCCACGTTGCGGGCGGCGATGCGCAAGGGCAAACTCAGCCACGCCTACCTCTTCAGCGGCCCGCGCGGTTGCGGCAAGACGACCGTCGCGCGTCTGCTGGCCAAGGCGCTCAACTGCCCCGAGGCCAGTGAAGGCAACCCCTGCGGCGAGTGCGAGACCTGCAACGCGATCGCCGCCGGCAGCTTCATGGACGTGCTCGAGATCGACGCCGCCAGCAACACCGGTGTCGACAACATCCGCGAGCTCCGCGAGATGGCCAAGCTGGCCCCGGGTGAGGGGCACAACCGCGTGTTCGTCATCGACGAGGTCCACATGCTCTCCAAGGGCGCCTTCAACGCGCTCCTGAAGATCCTCGAGGAACCGCCGTCCAAGGTCTTCTTCTTCTTCGCCACGACCGAGCCCAACAAGATTCCGCGCACCATCCTCTCGCGCTGCCAGCGCTTCGACTTCCGACTGCTCTCGCGCGACCAGCTCCGCGACCGCATGCGCTTCATCTGCGAGGCGGAGTCGGTGACGATCGACGACAGCGGCCTGCGGGTGCTCGTCTCGCTGGCCGAGGGCAGCATGCGCGACGGCCTGAGCCTGCTCGACCAGGCCATCGCCAGCTGCGAGGGCACCATCGACGAGGCCGTGCTGGTGGCGCTCTTCGGCCTGGTGCGCTCGGAGCTCTACCTGGAGCTGAACCAGGCGATCGTCGACGCCGATCCGGCCCGGGCGCTACGCCTGGTGGACGGTCTGGCGTCCGGCGGCCAGGACCTCGTGGCCTTCGCGCGCGGCCTGCTCACCAATTTCCGCAACCTGCTCGTCCTGAAGGTCGACCCCGGCCTGCGCGACGCCGTGGATCTGACGCCGGAGCAGATCGCCCAGCTCGACCCCATGCTCGCGCGGTTCGCGGAGCAGGATCTGCTGGCCATGCTCGACCGCGCCGGCGCCCACTACGACCGCATCCATCGCAGCACCCAGCCGCGCATCCTGCTCGAAGCGGCGGTGGTGGAACTCTGCCGCTGGGAGAGCCGCGTGTTGCTGTCCGACCTCGTGCAGCGGCTGCGCCGCCTCGTGGCCGCGGGCGGCGCTGCGATCGGCGGCGGCGGCCAGATGCGTTACTCGGCCTCGGCGCCCGCGCCGCCGCCGAGCGGCATGCGCACGGCTTCGGCCGCGGCGACGCCGGCTCCGGCCGCGCCCGCACCGGCATCAGCCCACGCCGCGGCCGGCACGGTCGAGGGCTGGACCGAGTTCGTCGACGCGGTGATGCGGCAGAATCCGGGCCTGGCCTCGTGCCTGATGACGGGACTGCCGCAGGTGGATCTGGACGCCGGCACGTTGACGGTCGCCTTCGAGGCCGGCAACGCGTTCAACCAGACGCTCGTCGAGAACGGTCGCGGCGATCTCGAGCAACACGCCACCGCGTTCTTCGGGCGCCCGCTGCGGCTCGAGGTGGAGCTGATCGCCGACGGGTCCGGCCCGAGCGTCGAGCGTCAGGAGGCGGTCCGACGCGAGGTCGCGCCGACCGATCGCGAGTCGTTGAACCGACAGTGCTCCGAGGACCAGGCGCTGGGTCGTCTGGTCGATATGGTCCAGGGCGAGCCCCTGCCCGACACCGAACGAGAGAAATGGCAGCGCGCCGAGCCGCCCGCGGACGAGCCGGGGCAGGAGTGACGCTGCCGTAGCCCCGCGGCCGTCAGCGGTCGCCGGAGGATGCATGGATATCCAGAAGCTGATGAAGCAGGCCCAGCAGATGCAGGCCAAGATGCAGAAGGTCCAGGACGAGCTGGCCCAGAGGTCCGTCACCGCGGAGGTGGGCGGCGGCCAGGTCGTCGCCGTGATGAACGGCAAGCACGAGCTGGTGAGCCTGGAGATCAAGCCGGACGCCGTCGACCCCGACGATGTCGAGTTCCTGCAGGACATGGTCCTCTCGGCGGTCAACGAGGCCGTGCGCAAGGTCGAGGAACTGACGCAGTCGGAGATGGGCGGCGCCATGGGCGGCATGAACATCCCGGGCATGAACCTGCCGGGGATGTAGCATGGCGTTCGACGCGCCGGGCGGAGAGTTCCAGTCGCCCGCCCTCGAACAACTCGTACGCTGCCTGCAGCAATTGCCGGGACTGGGCCGCAAGTCGGCCACCCGGCTGGCGCTGTACCTGCTCGACGATCCCGCGCACGCCGAGCGTCTGACCGGCGCCATCGACACGGCGCGCAGCCAGGTCACGCGCTGCACGCGCTGCGGGGCGATCACCGAGACCGATCCCTGCTCCATCTGCACCAGCGACACCCGCGACCCGGCGCTGCTCTGCGTGGTCGCCAGTCCGGTGGACATCCTGCCGTTCGAGAAGGCGGCGTTCTTCCGTGGTCGGTACTTCGTGCTCGGCGGGTTGCTCTCGCCGCTGGACGGGGTGCGCGCCGCCGACCTGCCGTTCGACCGCCTCGAGCGCCGGCTGGACGAGGAAGCGGTGCGCGAGGTCATCCTGGCGCTCGACACCAGCGTCGAGGGCGAAACCACGGCGCTCTACGTGCAGCGGCTGCTCACCGGCCGCGGGATCGCGTTGACCCGCCTGGCCACCGGAATCCCCGTCGGCGGCGCGCTGGCGTACACCGACGAGGCGACCCTGCAGCGTGCCTTCCAGCACCGGACCGGCGTCGACCGCGACTGACCGCCCGGCTCCCGCACCCCGAATTCTGCCGTCAGTGCGCGCTCAAGCACCGGGCGCGAGCGCCGATATCACTGCTGAACCGCCGTCCGCAGGTCGAGACGGGCTGCCATTGGTGGCCGGGAGAATGTTTCATGGTCAGAGCCGAATGGGCCATCTTCGAGGAAGACTACTGGGCCATTACCAACGCCCTGGAGGCGTTGGTGCAGAGTAGTCAGTCGAAGCACGTGTTGCTGGTGGACCGCACCGGGCAGCTGATCGCCCAGGTGGGCGCCGATCCGGATTTCGACACCCAGAGCTTCGCCTCGTTGTGCGCCGCCGATTTCGAGGCCAACTACGCGCTGGCCAAGCTCATCGGCGAGGACGATTTCTCGACCCTCTACCACCAGGGCGCCGAGGACAGCATGTACATCTCCAAGATCGAGAAGGCCGTGGTCCTGGCCGTGGTCTTCGACAAGACCACGACGCTGGGGCTGGTCCGGCTGCGGGCGAAGAAAGCGGTGGAAGAACTGAACGTGATCATCGACGGACTCTACGACAAGCTGGAGTACCGCAACGAAGAGTACGACCCCTTCGACGAGGAATTTTCCGAAGGCGTCGAGACCGAGATCGACAACCTGTTCGTGGAATGAGAGCGCCAGCCGGCCTGAGGCCGGCCACGGAAGGGGCCTGGACGTGTCGCTGATCAACTACTCCTCCCGCGAGATCAACTGCAAGATCGTGTACTACGGTCCTGGTCTGGGGGGGAAGACCACGAATATCCAGTACATCTACGACAAGCTCGCCCCCGACACCAAGGGCAAGCTGGTGACCCTGGCCACCGAGATGGACCGGACACTGTTCTTCGATTTCCTGCCGCTGGAACTGGGCGAGGTCAAGGGCTTCAAGACCCGTTTCCACCTCTACACCGTGCCGGGGCAGGTCTACTACAACGCCAGCCGCAAGCTCATCCTGCGCGGCTGCGACGGCGTGGTCTTCGTGGGCGATTCGAGCGAATCGCGTTTCGAGGCCAACGTGGAGTCGCTCTACAACCTCCACGAGAACCTCGAGGAATACGACCTCGAACTGGGCAAGATCCCGTTCGTGTTGCAGTGGAACAAGCGCGACATGCCCGACGCGCTGTCGCTCGAGGAACTGAACGAGGAACTGAACCCGGAGGGCTACGAGTCGTTCGGCGCGGTCGCCTACAAGGGCGACGGAGTGTTCGACACGCTCAAGTGCGTGGCCAAGCAGGTTCTCCGGCAGCTACAGACCCAGCCGGCGGGCGTCTAGCCCCACCGGTTCCCGAGAGCGCCGACTCGACCGTCCGCCAAGTTGCGGATTTTCGAGTCGGCGCCTTCATGTGCGTCGGAGGTGATCATGCGCCGGTTGGGATGTTGTCTGATTCTGGGGATCTTGCTGGCCGGATGCGGCGGCGGCGACGACGAGGTCGTGCGGCTGGGATTGATCCGGCCGTCGCTGAATCACCTGCCGTACGACCTGGCCGCGCTCGCCGACGACCCTTCGCTGGCGGCCGTCGAGGTCACGTATTTCGCGAGCGGTTGGGAGGCGAACGAGGCGCTGGCGGCCGGGCGGCTCGACGCGGCGATCCTGCCGTTCACGTACGCGTGGGCCGATGTCGACCGCGGGCTGCCGGTCAAGGTCGTGGGATTCCTGGAGCGCGAGAGCGACGGGATCGTGGCGCGGCGGGAATTCGCCTCGCTGGACGACCTCGCCGGCCGGCGCATCGGCGTCCTGCGGGCGTCCACGCTCGAGGTCCTGGCGGTCATGGCGCTGAGCGACCGCCGGATCGAGGCCGAACTGGTGCCGTTCCGCACGCCGGCCGAGATGACTGCGGCGTTGCAGTCGGGCGAGGTCGACGCGCTCAGCTTCTACGTGCCGCCCATCCTCGCCCTGGGCGACGAAGTCCATGTGTTGCACTGGTACAGCGACGATCATCCCATGCACCCGTGCTGCGACCTCGCCGTCCACACCGGCAACGCGCCGCGGAAGCGGGAGGCGCTGTCGCGGCTTCGGGCGGCGCTGGCGATCGCCGCGGTACGGATCGAGTCGGATCGCGAGGCGGCCGCGACCCTCGCCGGTCGGACCTTCGGCCTGACGCCGACCGTGGCCGCGCGGTCGCTCGCGCGCCAACGGTTCCTCCTCGGCCGCGAACTCGAAGGCCGCAAGTTCGAGTTGCGCGCGGCGCGGGTGATGCGCGAACTGGGATACCTCGAGAGCATTCCGGACACGGGCGATGTCTATCTCGACCTGGAACGCCGCTAGGCTCGGCCGGCGCGGTCGTTGACCGTGTTGCGGGGGCGGTCTATCTTCGCGCCAACTCACCCACGTCGCGAAAGGACCTCCATGAAGCGCTTTCTCGTCCACCTGATCGGCACCTTTTTCGGCTCGGGGTACGCCCCGATCGCACCGGCGACCGCAGGCAGCTTTCTCTACATGGTGATCTGGTACGGACTCTGGACGGCCTTCGGGCCGATCCCGCTGTGGGTGCAGCTGGTGGCGCTGGCCCTGGTCACGGTCGTGGGCATCCGGATCGCCGGCGAACTCGAGCGCGAACACGGCGAGGACCCGCACCTCTGCGTCATCGACGAGGTCGCGGGCATGCAGGTGACCTACCTCTTCCTGGCCGTCGATCCCGGGCGATCAGCCGCAGCGCTTCGAAGGCGTCGATCGGCACCGGGCGGTAGAACGTGAAG
>CAZJMO010000005.1:12490-17257 GCA_964547085.1 uncultured Fibrobacteraceae bacterium
GCTGGCTCGCGGGCTTCTTCTGGTTCCGTTTCTTCGACATCCTCAAGCCGCTGGGCGTGCGCAAGCTCGAGAGCCTCGGCGGCGGCCTGGGCATCATGATCGACGACATCGGCGCGGGCGTCCTGTCGTGCCTGGCCACCCACGCCACGGTCCTGATCGCGGCGCGCCTGGGGATCACGCTGTGACCGCGCAGCCGGTGCGGATCATCTCGATCGGCGACGAGTTGCTCGAGGGACGCACGTCGGACACCAACAGCACCCGCATCCAGCGCGCGCTGGGGCGCCACGACGTCACGGTGCGCGACATCGTGGTGGTGCCCGACCGCGAGGACGCCATCGGCGGCGCGCTGGACCGCACCGAACCGGGCGACATCGTCTTCGTCACCGGCGGCCTCGGTTCCACGCGCGACGATCTGACCCGCGAGGCGCTGTCGGCGTGGGCCGGCGTGCCGCTGCACTTCCGCGAGGACGTGGCCGCCTGGATCGCGGACCGGCGGCAGCGCCGCGGGTTCCCGCGCCTCGTCGAAGGGGACAAGCAGGCGCTCGTACCCGCGGGCTGCGAGGCGGTGCCCAACCCGGTCGGGTCGGCTCCGGGCCTGGTGGGCGTCCTGCACGGCCGCCGCGTGGCTGTCCTGCCCGGTGTCCCCGCCGAGATGCAGGCCCTGTTGCCGGACGTGCTGGCGGTCCTCACGCGGCTGGGCGCGTTGCCCGCCGCCCGCGAGACCCGGCTCTGGCGCACCGCGCAGGTGGCCGAGCTGCCCGTTGCGCGCCTGACCGAACCGGTCCGCGCGATGTTCCCGCACCTGACGTGGTCGTGGTGGCTGGTGGAGTGGGGCGTGGACGTGCGGATCGGCGGCGAGGTCGGCCAGGAATCCGATCTCGATGCGGCGGCCCACGAACTCGACCGCATCCTCGGCGACACCGTCTACGCCCGCGAAATGATCGATCTGACGCGGGTGATCCAGGACTTGATGATCCACCGCGGGCAGACCCTCGCGGTGGCCGAGAGCTGCACCGGCGGCCTGCTGGGCGCGGCGATCACCGCGCAGGACGGCAGCAGCGCGTATTGCCTCGGCGGTGTCCTCAGCTACGCCAACAGCGTCAAGCAGGACCTCCTGATGGTCGATCCCGCGGACCTCGAGCGCCATGGCGCCGTGTCGCGTCCGGTGGCCGAACAGATGGCCCGTGGTGCGCGCGTACGGACGGGAGCGGATTACGCATTGGCGGTGACGGGCGTCGCCGGGCCCGGAGGCGGCACGGACGAGAAACCCGTCGGGACCACGTGGATCGCACTGGCCGGACCGGAGAGCGTGGTGTCGGCGATGTACCGCTACACCGGCGACCGAGAACGCAACCGCCGGTTGGCGACCGCCGGCGCGCTGGACATGCTGCGCCGGGTGCTGACGCGGAAGGTGGCGTTCGACCCCGAGCGTCTGACCTGGGGCTCGCAGGCGTGAGGCTCTTCCTGGCCGTCAACCTGCCGGAACAGCTGCGCCGTGACCTGGATACCCGGCTCGACACTCTGCGCGGCCACGTCGGAGTGGCCTGGACGCGACCGGAGTCCTGGCATCTGACGCTCATGTTCCTGGGGGAGTGGCCGCAGGAACGGCTGCCGAAGCTGCGGGGAGCGCTCCTGGCGGCCGCCGCGCCCCACGCGCCGTTGACGATCCGGCCCGGCGGTGTCGGTGCGTTTCCGGACCTGCGGCGGCCGCGGGTCCTGTTCCTGCATCTGGACGGGGGCGACCCGCTCGAGGCGCTGGCCCGCGACCTGCGGACGGCGGTGGACGCGGTCTGGCCGGACGGCCCGCAGGACCACAAGGCGCTGCGGCCTCACCTGACCGTGGCCCGCGTCAAGCGTTCCCTGCAAGGCGACGAGGCGGCGCTGTTGCGGGACTTCGACCCCGGTCCGTGGGAGCCGTTCGCGGCGTCGGAGGTCCATCTGATGGCCAGCGAACTGCACCGCGGCGGCGCGCGGCACACCAGCCAGGCGACACTGTACCTGGAGGGCTGATGGCCGTTTTTTCGGGGGCGAAAATTTTACGAAAACTCCTTGCCGCTTCCAGCGAGGTCGTGCTATCTTGCGGCGCGGATCGATGATCCACACCGCGCAACCGGTCCCGTTAAACAGGAGTATCCCAGTATGGCGCAGAAAGCAGACGACAAGACCAAGGCCCTGGAACTCACACGCGCCCAGATCGAGAAGCAGTTCGGCAAGGGCGCCATCATGCTCCTCGGCGACAACAAGGTCTACGATGAGCTGGACGCCATCTCGACCGGTAGTCTGGCGCTGGACATCGCCCTGGGCGTGGGCGGCCTGCCGCGCGGGCGCGTGACCGAGATCTACGGTCCGGAGGGCAGCGGCAAGACGACCGTCGCACTGTCGGTGGTGGCCAACGCGCAGAAGAAGGGCGGCGTGGCGGCGTTCGTGGACGCCGAGCACGCGCTCGACCCGCCGTACGCGCGGAAACTCGGCGTCGACATCGACAACCTGCTGGTGTCGCAGCCGGATACCGGCGAGCAGGCGCTGGAGATCACCGAGATGCTCGTGCGCTCGGGCGCGGTCGACATCATCGTGATCGACTCGGTGGCCGCGCTGGTGCCGCGCGCGGAGATCGAGGGCGAGATGGGCGACCAACACGTCGGTTTGCAGGCGCGGCTGATGAGCCAGGCGCTGCGCAAGCTCACCGGCTCGATCGCCAAGACCAACACCCTGGTGATCTTCACCAACCAGATCCGCATGAAGATCGGCGTCATGTTCGGCAATCCGGAGACCACGTCGGGCGGCAACGCGCTCAAGTTCTACAGCTCGATCCGCCTCGACATCCGTCGCACCGGCGCCATCACCCAGGGCGAGGACATTGTCGGCAACCAGGTGCGCGTCAAGGTCGTCAAGAACAAGGTCGCGCCGCCGTTCAAGAAGGCGGAGTTCGACATCCTCTACGGGGCCGGCATCAGCAAGGAAGGCGATCTGATCGATCTGGGCGTGGCCGCCGGCATCGTGCAGAAGAGCGGCGCTTGGTACAGCTACGGCGAGGAACGCCTGGGGCAGGGACGGGAGAACGTGCGGGTCTTCCTCAAGGAGAACTCGGACCTCTACGAGACCCTCGCGGCGAAGGTCTTTGCGCACTACGGTATCCAGCGCAAGGGCGATCCGGTGATCGAGACGGCGAAGCCGCCGAAAGACGTTCCGGCCGAGTCGGCGAAGAACGGGGCCAAGGCGGCTGAACACACGGACCGGCCGCGCAAGGCCGGCAGCGCGTAGCGGGGCGCCGTGGACGACGCGGAACGCATTCTGATCAGTCGCCACGAGCGGCCCAAGGCGGTGTCGCTGCGCCTCGACAACGGCGAGATCCTCGAGGTGGCCCACGACGCGCTGCCGCCCGATCTACCGGGTGTGGGGGAGAGCATCAGCTCTCCCCTGCTCGCTATCCTGCGCACTGCGGCGGCCCGCAAACTGGTGGCGCGTCGCCTCTTCGAACTCCTCGACCGCAAGCTCTGGACCATGGCCCGCCTGCGCCGCAAGCTGGCCGACGACGGGCACCCGCCCGAGGCGGTCGATGCGGTGCTGGCCCAGGCCGAGGCCGCCGGGCTGCATTCCGACCAGGCGTTCGCCCAGGCGTTCTGCCGCGATGCTCTGCGGACCAAGGCGGTCGGCCGTTCCTGGCTGGAAGTCAAACTGCGGGAGAAGGGCGTGCCGGCCGCGCTGGCGCGGGAGGTGGCGTCGGTGCAACTGCCGCCCGAGCGGGAGGCGGAGCTGGCCGATCGCGCGGCGGCGCAACGCTGGCGGCGGGAAAGCGGCCGCGACCGACTCGCCATGGCGAGGGTGCAGCGATTCCTGGCTTCTCGCGGTTTTCGCGCCGGACTCTGCGGCGACGCCGCGCGCCGCATGGCGCCCGGGCCGGAGAGCGACGACGCGTCTTGCAATTCCGATGACGAGGGTCCATCCTGAGCGCCTGACGACCTCATTGCGAAGGACCCACCATGCGTATCCTCGTCACCGGCGCTCACGGCCAGCTCGGCCGGGCGTGCTGTCAGGCTTTCGACGCCGCGGGTCATCGGACCTTCGGCGTCGATCTTGCAGACGGCGACCTCGCCGTTCCCGGCACCGCCGAGAGCCTGTTGGCCAGACACCGTCCCGAGCGAGTGATCCACTGCGCGGCGTACACCGCCGTGGACCGCGCCGAGAGCGAGCGCGATGCCGCCCTGGCGGGCAATGCGACGGCCACTGTCTGCCTGGCGGCGGCCTGCGGGGCCGCCGACGCCGCGATGACGCTGGTGAGCACCGACTACGTCTTTCCGGGCGTTGCGCCCACCGGATACGCCGAGGGCGACCCGCGCGATCCGGTCAACTGGTACGGCGAGACGAAGGCCCGCGCCGAGGAAGCGGTTGAGAAGCTCGCCGCGCCGTGGCAGATTGTGCGGACGAGTTGGTTGTTCGGGCACGGTCCGGCGAATTTCGTCCTGACCATCCGGCGCCTGCTGGCAGAGCGCGAGACGCTCCGCGTTGTCGACGATCAGCGCGGCTGCCCGACCTACGCGGTCGACCTGGCGGATCTGCTGGTCCGATTGACCGCGACCGGGGCCGGCGGCCCGTTCCACGGAACCAACACCGGTGCGTGCACGTGGTACGATTTCGCGCGCGAGATCGCGCGCCTCGGAGGCGACGAATTCGCCGTCGTTTCGATCGACGTCCGCGAGACGTTCCTCGAGACCTTCAGGTCGCGCATGACCCGGCTGATCGCGGAGTACAACGCCGCGAGCGGCGAGC